>JAUZOY010000255.1 GCA_030706235.1 Bacteroidota bacterium
ATCCTGTCCGGTATCGTTACTGATGATACATCCAAAATACTGATGTTGAGAGGTTAAATACATGGGTAAGGAATTATTAAAAAACAATATTAAGGTATTCAGAGCAAAATATAATCTTACGCAGGAGGAACTGGCAGTTAAAGTCGGAGTCACCCGAAAGACAATAAACACTATTGAGAATGGCGTATTCATACCTTCGACTCTTCTAGCCCTGAAAATTGCAAGTGTATTCAACGATACGGTTGAAAACGTTTTTTATATAGAAAATTGTGAAAATTAAGGAGAGGGATTATGACGAAGGCTATATTTGTTATTGATATGCAAAAAATTTGTGTCGGGGATGCCCATCATCAATTTTTCAAGTATGACAACGATAAGCTTGTGGCATCGGTGAATAGAGTGATTGAAGAGAATGCGGGAAATCCGGTCGTATACATATTAAACATCATGAAGGATAATTTTATTAATAAGCTTGCGCCGTTCAAGGCTTTTGAAGGGAGTGAAGCAGTAGAATTGGCAGATAAGCTTGAAGTAGTTTCTGATTATATTTTCAAGAAATATAAAGGGGATGCATTTACCAATCCCAAATTGAAAGAGAAATTGGATGAACTGGGGGTTTGCGAAGTAGAAATCGTTGGTGTAGACGGAGGCGGGTGTGTTGCACGGACAGCATTGGGCGCAATACATGCAGGATATAAGGTCACTCTCAATTCCAAGGCAATAGGCACCATGTTTTGTAATAAGGCAGAAAAATATAACAGGAAACTAAAGAAGTTGGGAGCAGCTTTTAAATAGTCTTGAGTTATTCCCATGATTGGCGAGATAGCTTTTGTGTTTATTTGGTAAGGCATGGTTGGCTGGAACTGTCGATAAGGTTGGGAAACTATAAAGTGGCTAACATTGGTGAAATTCATCGATATTAGTCATTTTTTGATTTGCAAATGTGTAAAAAGTTGTTTATTTCAGTAATATTAAGTAGTAGAATTAAAAATATGTAAATGTTATATTGCTCACGGCTTTACTACACGAGTCCGAAGAGCGAGCAGACACAACATCGACTTGTGACAAGCACAACCAAGAAAAAAGGGCTCTAAGGGTCCAACTCATCGGCGTAAAAACAGGCTGTTATATAAACTCGCGCGCAAGATACGCCACATCGTGTGGCGTGTTAAAAACAATAAATTATTGTAAATCAATTTGAAGGAATGATGAGGCTATATGATTCACGTTTCCAATAATATGAATCCAATCTCGATAAAAATAGGGTTTTGGTCTACACTTTTCTTAGCAATTATGGAGATTAGTTATGCTATTGGGTTAGGAGCAATATTTTTCTTTTTTACTACGCCAACATGGACGGATATTTATACATATTCAGATTTCATCAAAACAACTTCAGGAAAATTACTTACTTTATGCCAGATAGCGGCATTTGCCGCTGGACCACTATTTATTTTATTATTATGTAGTTTACATGATTATGTGCAACCTGAAAAAAAGATTCTAACCCGAATTGGAATTTGTTTTGGTGTAGTGTTTGCTGTATTAGCGAGTATGAGTTATTTTGTTCAGATTACTGTTATTCCTCAAAATCTTAATAGTGGTCAGTTGAATGGATTAGAACAATTTGTTGAGATTAATACTAAATCATATATCGCAGCTATGGTTGTTCTTGGTTATAGTTTGTTTTTTGGCCTTGTCTCACTTTTTATAGCTCCTATATTTTGTAAGGGCAGATTAGGTAAAGTTATTCGTTATTGCTTTATTACTTGTGGTGTATCCAGCATCTTGGAAATTATAGGATTTTACAATTTGATGCTGGGAATGGCATTTGTGGCAATAGCCAATGTTTCTCTCATTATTGCAAGTATTTTACTATGCATATTCTTTCAAGGGTTGACGTCCATATCAACCTCTGAACAAATAAGGCGTACAACTATTACATAACAACAGCTTCACATATCAACTTAGTTGAGAAATGGCACAAATAGTAGGGAGAGTGATGGACACTGTTATTAATAAACTTAAGAATTTAAGAGAAAATACAATTTCTGACCTAAAGGCAGGAAAAGGCGAACTCCTAAAATACAAGATTAAATAAGATAGGGCTATAGAATGCTTAGAGTTATTTTTATCACCAGGAGATATTATTATAAAAAAGTGAAATATCAATGAAGCTTTGTAGCAATAAAACATCTTTTAAAGCTAAAAGCCTATAAATAGCAGTGAGGTTTAATATGAGTTATAACTTATGTATTACAAGAATGAATGTTGAGACAGATGTAGATATTAATCCAATTACATTAGAAGAATGGATTAATATTGTTAATAATGATAACGAACTAAAACTTTTAAACTCAATTGAAGGAATCAACCCAATTACTAGGACTAAAATTATTATAAAAGAAGAAGGGTTGGCTAGCTGGAGAAATTGTAAAGAAGATTGCACTGTAGAATTTCATTTCAAGCAAGGCCAGATTTTTGTTGATGGGTATGATGAAGCCTTAATAAGTAAAATGAGAACCATTGCGATGAAGCTAAATGCAAAGGTAGTAGACTTGGATGAATAGCTGATTAAAAACTATATTTTTCTTTTGTAAATAAAAATGAGGTTAATAAGTATGGTGTTGCCAAACGAACTACAGAGTATAATCCAAAATTCAATTATTGAAATTCAACATAATGAAAAAGGTGAAATTCAATTCATGACTTATACAATTTAGTAAAATTCAATCAGGGGGAAGAAAATGAACATTTTAAAACGAAAGAGATTGTACTTCACATTAGCTGTTAGCCTTATTTGTATAATCTGCAGTAACAGCATATTTGTTGCTGCATTACCGGGTTCTTCCGGATTACAGAAGGTTATCTTTTATGAAAAATTCGAAAATGCTAAAAAATTTGCATCCGATTGGTATAATTCAGGAGCGGAAATACAGTCCAAATACAAATTAATGGACAAGCAGTCTTTGAAACTGAACTCGTCGGACAAAATCAGCAAGTCAGTTGATACCACAGGCTATACAAATATTGTTATAAAGTACGCTGTAATGACTACCATTACAAACAAGAAAAAGCACCTGTATTGCGAATGGTATGATGGGTCCACATGGAATATGGTATCCGACATTACTTCAAAACAGGGGTGGGTTAGTAAAATTATAGACCTTCCCCAAAAAGCAAATAATAATGAAAATTTAATGATCCGATTCAGAACCTCCGGATATACGGATAAAGAATATGCATATATTGATGAAGTGTCTGTTACAGGAAATGAAACACGCAAAGTGGCTATTGACTCGATTACTGTGAATAAGCCTTCCCCACAAAAACTTGGTTCCTCAGTCAATATCACAGCAAGTGCATCAGGAGGAGAATCGATTCAATACCAGTTTGTTGTTAATGATAAAATTGCAGCAGCCTTTTCTTCAACTGATACATATTGCTGGAAACCTACGGAAACAGGTGATTATTTGCTAACTGTAACCGTAAAGGATGTGAAGGGTAATAGTATTTCAAAGTCTGTCGATTACGAGATTGATGAGCAGACAGAGCTGCTGAACAGTGATTTCAGTATTGAAAATGGAAATGTTCCCATGTATTGGACAGCAGGCTATTGGGCAGATGGGACAATAATCAGACTTGAGGATTCAAATGGGTATAATGGGGCGAATAGTGTATCTATAACGTCAAATATGACAAATGGTAATGACGCCTGGCTTTCACAGAAAGTCAAGCTTCAGCCAAAGGAGTTCTATACTTTGAAAGCATTTGTCAAGGGTGAGAACATAGTACCGGTGGGTGACGCAAAGACCGGGGCGAATCTTTGCCTGGTTGGGACTTGGAATAATACCGGAGAGGGTAACACCGGTTCATTTGGCTGGAAGGAGATCTCAATGGATTTCGAAGCTCCTGCTTCAGGAGAGGTTGAGATAGGCTTAAGATTAGGATTTTGGAACAGCACTATGAAAGGCAAGGTTTATTTCAGCAACATTTCTTTGGAACCAAGCAGGACGATTGCCAAAAAGGAAGGCGATCATGTTATACTTGGAATTGGGAAGGATGACGTATCCGTTATTGATCCTGCAAATCTGGACAGATGGTTGAAGCATCTTGATGGAGCATATGTCTCATATCAGGAACTTACAGGGTATGTACCCTTCGATGGAGAAAAAATAAGTATAGTACCAATAGATAACGCACCCTATTGGGCTGCTGCAGGGAATCCGATAACTTGGAACAAAAGCTACATAAAGTCTGAGCTAACCGCCTGCAATAACAGTGATAACTGGTCGTTCGGCATACTTCACGAGATAGGACATGACTTCGACTATGAGGGATGGAACTGGGATGCAGAGTTTTGGGCTAATAC
>JAUZOY010000256.1 GCA_030706235.1 Bacteroidota bacterium
AATTGCGCAAAGTTATCATCATTTACAAAATAAAAAGGTTGCATTCTTTCAAGCATAATCAAACAAATAATTAAGAATATAAACCCAATCATTCCCCATAACCAGGAAATCCTTCTGGAATACATACACATACTGTTTTGATATTCGCTATCAATCAGATATTTATTAATCCATCCTGATTTCTTATGAATCATGATAATGGTAAAAACTATAAGGGAAAGTATAATGTCTACTTCAATTACATAACTTGTTTTATATCTTACGTTGAATATTGTGATTACCAAAGTCAAGTAAAAAAGCAGTATCGCTTTCAATGCCCCGTAACAATATCTTTTTTTATTTGCCGATACTGATACTTCTTCATTGGCGGATGAAGCATCCGATGAATTATTCACACTTATCCCCCTATTCTTTTGGGATTAAATACCCACCATTTTTGGCCTATAAAGTTTAAAACTGTACTTGTCCCTGTTGCAAACAAAAAAGCAATTATCTTTATGTTTAGAAGTATTAAAATCAATTTATTCATTCCTACATTTGCAAAAAAGGTTAACCCATAAAGGATAGAAAATTTTATTAACTCGCTGCCCGAATATTCTTTTTGACTAAATGTCCAGAACTTATTTATAATATAAGCAACAATTGAGCCTAAAATAAAAGAAATCGCTTTTGCAATTGATGGCGTACTGTAGTGATAAAGTAACCAATAACAAAAGGCATCAGTTGAAACTGCGCAAATACCTGCAAAAAAAAATTTAATTAATTCTTTTTTTATTGCGCTCATCTGTATTCCTGCCTAAAATAATTATATTTATCATTAAGTTCACTTATTTTACTTACATTTACAGTAACATCTTTTTTGAGACTGTATTGATGCCAATTGCATTTTTGAAAAAAGCTTTGCCAATATTCAAATGTTTTCAAATCATTAGGAGTTCCCCAACATATATAATTATCAACTTCAAATACCTTTACGTTAAGGCCCATCTCTAAAAGTTCATTTACACAACTATCAACATAAAATTCATTATTAATTCTTATTTCTTTTTCATATATCATTTTAATTGAATCCAGAAAATATTTTGCTTTTTTAAAATAGAATGTTCCTATAACAGCATGGTCATTATAAGGATCATTACTAATTGGCTTCTTTACTGATACAAATTCTACATCATCCTTATGATTTGTTTTTATCCAACCATACATGTAAGGATTATTCCTACTGCTTGCATTATGGCGAAAACTCCACACAATTGCATCAACTTTAGAATCCTTAACAAGGCTGTCATATTTATCAGAATTCCAAAGCATGCCATTATCGCAGGCAGCTATTAATAATGGTGTATCTAAATCTATTCCTTCTAATCCCAGCTCGCAAGTACATGCTTGACCTTGAGTAATTTCATTAACTCTTACTATCTTTGAATCGGGATAATTACTCTTTAATTCTTCTTCTAAAGGGAATTTATCAAGATGCAGTCCTAAGCAAATAAATGTATGGTTTTGTGCCTCCGGAAGATATGAAGAAGCTTGAATTATCATAGGCTTACCGCTGACTTCAATTAGTGGTTTAGGTACAGAATAACCTTCATCTTCAAACCGTTTACCTTTTCCTGCTAGAGGTATTAAATTAGTGCTGTTCGATTGAGACAAAGAATTCTTCCTTTTATTAATTATTTCTGAGAAATAATTTGACCAACCAAGATAATCTTCTAAATCTTCAGGTGTTCCCCACTGCAGCATATGCTGCACTTCATATATTGAAACTTTCAGCCCGTCGCCGACTAAAAGGTTATATACCAGACTTACATAATACTCGCCATTAACATTGATATCAAGTTCAATGAGACGTTTAAAGTAATGCTTTATTAAGGAGCCTTTCTTAAAATAATAAGTTCCTGTAGAAGCAAATTCATTCATCCTATTGTCTGTAAAAGGTTCTTTTTCCTTAATCTCAAGCATCCACTGCTTATTATCGCGCATAAATGCATAATTCTTCATGCCAATCATATGAGGATGAAATCCTTTATAAGCAGGTATTGCACCATCAGCATTTCTTGTACGAGTGTGTTCTAAAAAATCATTATAATTCCAATAACACGAAAAATCGCAATAATTTACTATTACCTCATCCTCTTCGTCAATATAGTTAAGTGCCTGCATTAAAGCATAGACGGGTCCTTTCTTGTGAGGCGCGATTTCAACTATATTACTATGCGGAGCAATTCTTTCTAATACTTCCCGAATATTTGTATTTTTTAGATGATTGCTGTTACAAATAAAGTTAAAGTTATGTTCACCTGGGAACATGTTTACTACGTGCTCAATCATTGGTTTTCCATCAACATCTATTAAAAACTTTGGAACTGCATATCCTGCATCCAAAAATCTTTTGCCGATTCCTGACATTGGTATAATTATCTGCATATTTTCCTCCTATAATTTTTGTCTGTATTTTTCAGAATCCCAATTACCAAGAAATTTAATTTCATCATTTGAAAGGAATGTCCATTCAGGACTACCTGTATTTAGGACTATCATGCGTGATTTAAGAACGTCTTCTATCTCTTTGACTTTTTTTATGTTTTGAGCAACAAAGAATACTAAATTATTATATATTAAAACTTTTGGCAAGCTTTAATACATATATTTATATTGAATTATTGAATTAATATCATGAAATCTTTTCAAATTTAATACTCCAAATCCGCAGTATACAAAGTCGTCAGGAAATAATGGGGGCAGATAATATGAATCCTTTTTATTTAGTAAGTAGTTATTAATTTGAGAATCTTCTGATAAATATGTAATATAATTGCTGTCATCAATTGAATTAATCAGCGATTAAAGTTTATTGGTAAGTTTATATTGTTCAAAATTGATGCATAGATAGTTTTCAATTTTTAATAACACGGATTCCATCATTTCTATTATATCATCTTGAGAATCAGAAGAAACAATCAAACCATGATTCTGGAGCATAATTATATTTGGTTTTTTACCATAAGTTTTTTCATATTCTATAATTGATTTTTTTAATTCAACAGCAAGTAAAATTCCCGGCGTTTCATAATTTATTAATAAAGCGTCCGGAAATATGCCGGCTAATATTTCTCTCCAACCGACTTTGCAGGCTATTATGTTTACAGCAATAGGATGAGTATGCAAAGTATATTTATATAATAAAGAATGTAAGAATGTCTCTATCGATGGCTTATTTGAAATATTATGAGTAATATTATTCATTAACATTTCAGCCTTACAGACATTTCTATTTCTCAGTTCACTTAAAACTTCTTTATTTTCTAAAATTTTTAAAACCTCTAGATTATTTACTATTACATGCCCTTTATCAATTTCTGCTTCTGACAAAGAAAATCCTGATGCTTTAATATACATATCTCCATTTTCAAGTTTTATAGACAGATTCCCTCCACCTGCTTGAACAAGGTCAAATCTCTCACCGGCATATTTAGATAACTTTACAAATTCTATTAGCTCTTTCATTGAAAATGCCTCATTAATTCATTAAAATCACTAAATTCTGTTATTAAATCATTTTCAGGCTTTTTGTTTGATGTTTTATTTAGCCAAAAAGATTTAATACCAAGATTAGTAGCGCCAACTATATCATCATTAAAATTTTCGCCAATCATAACAACCTCATCAGGTGTGCAATTTAATTTTTTTAATGCCAATACAAAAGGAGCAGGATGGGGTTTCTCCACGCCGGCCTCCTCACTGGTTACAATATAATTAATATATTGATTTATTTTAAGTTTTTCTATTTTTCTAAACTGAATATGCGCAGTTAGGTTAGTCACTATACAAATTTTTAAATCTTTAACCATCTCAAAAAAATTGTTAACCCCGTTCATTAATGGCATATTATTTAAAAAAGTATTCCAATACAATTCATAGATTTTTAAACAGAGACTAACATCTATTTTTCCTAATTGTTCAAGCATTCTTTGAAAATATAGCATTCTGTTATGAGATGCTGCTGTTTTAGACAGCTCAATATTTATTTCTTTTCTTGCATTATAATAAGTTTGTTCAATCTTTGAAGAAGAGATTCCCAACTCTAAAGATAAATAATGGGATACTACATTTATTGCAGCCAAATGAGCTGTATCATAGTCATATAATGTGTTGTCTAAATCAATTAAAATACTATTACATTTCAACTGTATAGTCACCTCGCATTATTTGGCTCATTACAAAAAGAATAATAAATTGAACTGTTCCTCTATAACCTTCTTGCCACGTAATAGTACCATCGCTAACTATTTCATCTGTATTTTGTATGAAATCATGTGTAAGTTTTATTAATATATCTTTCGGAACGCATAA
>JAUZOY010000257.1 GCA_030706235.1 Bacteroidota bacterium
ATTGCTCTGTTTTTTTGTTCTTTATATCCATCAAAAGGATGTTTGATAAACCTTACGCCAGAATCAAAACCTATTTTTTCAGTATTATCAGTGGAAAAAGAATCAAGAACAACTATATCATCAGCTATTTCTGAGACAGATTCAATACAGCTGTGTATATTTTTTTCTTCGTTGAATGTAATAATTACTACGCTTAATTTTATCATTAATTTAGTTCATAAAGTTTGTAAAGTTTGTAAAGTTTTATAACTTTTAACTTTCAACTCCCTAACTCAATAATTTTATGAAATTTTTGTAATTCAGTAATTTAGAATTAATTTCTGTAATATCAAATTTTTCAGGTTTGAAATTTTTCCCAAACTTTTCAATCATTTTCTGGTGGTCGGGATGTTTTTTATCTTTTATCATTCCAATTAAATCTTCATATGCCCATGGTCCACCGCAATTTTCAGGTGGACAATGTCTTTTACCTTCTATGCAAAAGGGATATTGTTTGGTTTCCTCTATCGGAAGTATAGCTTCTACCTCAACATCATGCTCCCATCCATCTCCAAAATTGTATTCATAAATGAATTTTGTGTTTTCTTTATGGAGATACTTTTTAATCTTATGATCTTTTGAATCACATTTGTCATCATCTGTATAACCAATTTCCTCATCACCTATTACGAACATATGCTTGTGTATTCCTTCCCATCCCATAGCTATTTGAACAATGGTACTTAACTCGAGAAAATTTAAATTGTCTTTTACCTGTATTCTTCTCCAGATAGATGGTTTGACATCCTTTAGTGTTATCTTGAGTTGATATATGTTTCCCATTATTTTTTAACTGCAAATATTCAGCAAACTTACAAAACTTTTAGAAAATATTTTAAATAAAAACAATTCAAAATTATATACAGCTGAAAATTAAGCCCTCACCCCCAGTTTGCAGAAGATTTCTATATATGATTAAACCAGTCAAAACCATCAGCTTTTGAAAAATTGAGTATTTTTGCAATTATTATAGAAACTTTTTTGATTTATAAAAAAGAATTATATGCATCTGGAAATTAAGCCCTCACCCCCAACCCCTCTCCTTTGGGAGAGGGGAGTAAAAACTTATTTATCAAACTATGAGCTCAGATATAGCATACATCAAATAGTTTTTAAAAATAAAAATCAAAACAATTTCTAATTAAGAATCCTGATGAGGTATATTTTATTTTTGACTATCATTTCATTGCTGAAAGTATATCCTGCTATCGGACAAGGGAATGTAACAAAAAAGTACAGGATTCAATTAACAGATAAAAAAAATAATCCCTACTCAATTTCAGAACCTTTATCATTTTTATCTTCAAAAGCATGGGAAAGAAGAATAAAACATAATATTGCCATTGAAAGCAATGATTTGCCTGTAAATCCTTCTTATCTGGATAGTGTCAGAGCTACAGGAGCAAAGATTCATTCTGTTTCAAAATGGTTGAATACTGTAACTGCTGATGCTGATTCAAATGCGCTAATGAAAATATCTAAGTTGCCATTTGTAAGTAAGATAGAGAAAGTCTATCAAAGTAATGGTGAAAAGAGAAATACTGCCGTCAAGGATGGTTTTTCTTTAATAAACAATTTAACAAACAGATATTCATCTAAAGAAAATAATGCATATACTTCTCAAGATAGTATTTTAAGTTACAGATATAATTACGGACTTGCATTTAATCAGATAGATATGGTTGGTGGTCCATGTCTTCATAATATAGGATATAATGGAAAGGGAGTAATAATTGCGATATTTGATGCCGGTTTTGCGAATGTAGATAATATTTCCTTTTTCAGTAATTTGTGGAGTAGTGGCAGATTGTTGGGTACCAGGGATTTTGTTAATCCCGGAGCAAATGTGTTCAAAAAAGGTCAGCATGGAACCAATGTATTGTCTACTATGGCAGCAAACATCAACGGGGTATATGTCGGAACTGCTCCTGAGGCAAATTATTGGTTAGTATGTACTGAAGATGCTATGAGTGAGTATCCTATTGAAGAAGATAATTGGGTAGCTGCTGCTGAGTTTGCTGATAGTGCCGGTGTTGATATAATATCATCTTCTTTGGGTTATACTAACTTTGATGATACATCAATGGGTCATTGGTACTGGCAGATGGATGGAAAAACTACAATAATAGCTATTGGTGCAGATATTGCAGCAAGTAAAGGAATGATTATTGTTAATAGTGCCGGAAATTCAGCTAATCAGCCATGGCACTATATTGGGACTCCGGCTGATGCTGAGAGAGTGTTGACTGTTGGTGCTGTAAATATTGATGGTAAATATGCGCCATTCAGTTCTGTAGGTCCTACTGCTGATGGAAGGATAAAGCCGGATGTGGTTGCTCTTGGGAATCAGGTTTCCCTTATTTCTTCTGATAATAGAATAATTTCAGGAAGCGGAACTTCATTTTCGACTCCTATTATAGCCGGTATGATGGCTTGTCTTGTCGAAGCTCATCCATATAATACAAATATTCAATTGATGGATGCTGTTAAGAAAAGTTCTTCAATATATTCAAATCCAAACAATATGATTGGTTATGGAATACCTAATTTTTTAATTGCACATATGATCCTGTCGAATGTTTCAGTTAATAATGATCAAATCAAGGTTTTTCCAAATCCATTCAAAAGTAATATTTGTACTGCATTTATATCTTCAGGAGAAAAACCTCTCACCACTGAAATTTTCGATGTAATGGGTAAAAGAGTATTTTTTAATGATTGCCTGATAAGCAAAAACGGATATAATACTTTAAACTTTGATAATCTTGACAGGCTTTCAAGAGGTTTATATTTTTTAAAAATATCTTCTTCTGACCTGTCTTTTTCTTATAAACTATTCAAACAATAGCAAAACTCGTAAATGATAAAATACTCAATAGTCGTACCGGTTTTTAATCGTCCTGATGAAGTCAGAGAGTTACTTGACAGCTTAACAAATCAATCATTTAAAAACTTTGAAATAATATTGGTTGATGGAAGTCCCACAAATATTCTGGCAGATCTTATAAAAGAATTCCAACCAAAACTTCCGTTAAAATATTTTTATGAAAGGTTACTGGCAATTAGTCCGTCAAGAAATCTGGGCTGTAAAAATGCTGAAGGTGAATATCTGATATTTGTAGATTCAGATTGCGTACTACCTCCTCAATATCTTCTTGAAATAGATAATTATCTGAAGCAAAATAAAACAGATGGTTTTGGTGGGCCTGATAAGGCTGGGGAAGCTTTTTCACCTGTACAAAAAGCAATGAGTTTTGCTATGACATCTTTCCTTACAACAGGTGGTATCAGAGGCAAGAAAAGTCATTTGGGTGAATACCAGCTCAGAGGTTTTAATATGGGAATTAGAAAAGATGTTTTTAGAGAAGTAGGAGGTTATAGTGGGATGGACGTTGCAGAGGATATTGATTTAAGTATAAGGATCAGAAAAGCAGGTTATAAAACCAATCTTATAACTAATGCATATGTTTATCATAAACGCAGAGCAACTCTATATAAATTTTTCAGGCAGTCTTTTGTACATGGTAAAAGTCGTATAGAATTGTATATAAAACACAGAGACACTAATGCATTGAAAATAGTTCATTTGCTTCCAACAGCTTTTACTTTGTATTTATTGTTATGCATAATATTCCCGTTTTTTAATTCAGGTGTTTTATTGTTAATTGAAATTCCTCTTTTGATATATGTATTGTCCCTTCTGTTTGTTGCAACTATAGAAAATAAAAGTATTAAAATAGGACTTCTTTCACTTGTAGCATCATTTCTACAGCTTACTGCATACGGTACAGGACTTATTGTGAATTTTGTTAACAGAATTATTTTAGGTAGCAGAGCAGAAACGAGAAAACCGGATTCCCTGAAATAAATATTAATATTTTCAACGTACTAAAGAAGTAATCAATTTCCATCGGATCAGATAGTGGCTACAAATCCGGTATACTAACTCCGCCATTTATGGCGGAGAATAAAATGATAACAGAATCCGGGCTTTAGCCCAAAACACATAATTGTAGCTCATTTCAGAAAAAAATATAGCTTATATTTTTGCATTTTTGAGCCATATTAAGTAATTTTGTGAGCTTAAAATAATAGTCATGAATATTAGAGAATCTGAAATAATAGAGTTTATAAAGAAAAAACAAGAGTGTTCTTCAAAAGATATTTATGAAGGCATTTCAAGTTCAGCAAGTTATGCGACAGTTAAAAGAATATTGAGTAAACTGACAACAGAAAAGCTGATTACTACTAAAGGACAAGGGAAAGGAACAAAATATTTAATTTCATCAGTTTACGAATTGTTACAACCA
>JAUZOY010000258.1 GCA_030706235.1 Bacteroidota bacterium
ATAAAAAATAAAAATCACATGCTACATATTAACAACACATACCTATCATACTAAATAAAAATGATGTCTATGGTGTCGCTAAAGAAACCGGAAGTATTTTTCCATTGAAGAATTTGTGACCATTGATTGCAAAATAACAAATGAATTCTGCGAATTCTGAAGGGTTCAGAGGTGCCTGAAAACCGGGAAATGCAGTAGCGAGCATTTCTGTCTGAACTGCACCAGGAGCTATTGCATTTACAAAAATCTTTCTGTTGGATAGTTCAAGAGCAAGGGATTCACTCAGAGAAGCAATAGCGGCTTTTGCTGAACTGTAAAGAGATAATCCTTTGAATTTTGCACTTCCCTGGAATCCGCCCATACTACTCATATTAACAATATGTGAACCCTTATTGAAATAAGGAAGTAACATTTTTATAAGCAGAAAAGGACTCTTAAAATTGATATTCATCAAATCATCTATTTCTTCAGAAGTAATTTGTTCGATAGGTTTTCTGACAAGTGCTCCTGCATTGTTAATCAATATGTCAATATTATTAAAACTTCTGAATATCTCCGGTTTTAAATCACTTTCAAAATATCTTGTATTACCTATATCAAAGTGTATAGTTTTTACATTTGATTTTGGATTTTCTTTCAGACAGATATCAACCAGTTTTTCAAGATTTTCTTTATTCCTGGCAATTGCTATTATATGATTTGCAGAGTCTTTGCTCAATTGGCGAACAACTTCAAATCCAATTCCCTGACTTGCTCCTGTTATAATTATGTTCATTTATTTGAATTTTTTTAGGCAAATTTAATAATTCATCCTAAAATAATACTTTTTCCACAGACATTTTTTCTCATACTCCTTTTCGTTCACATTTCAATTCATAATTAATCAGTATTTTTTTTAAAAAATGGCATTTCAATGGACATAATAATACAATCTACCGGTCTGACCAGAGAAGAAATCCAACAGTTAATGAAGGAATAAAAGTATGCAGAGTAATTCGCAGAAATTAAAAATTAAATTCCTGTCCACATTTCCCTGTCAAGGCTTCGGTAGTGAATAGCTTCAGCAAGGTGTTCAGTGGTTATATCTGCTGAATCTTCAAGATCTGCAATAGTTCTGGATACTTTAAGTATTCTGTCGTAAGCTCTTGCTGAAAGGCCAAGTTTATTCATTGAGTTTTTAATAAGTTGTTTACCTGCATCATTAATATTACAAATTTCACGAAGTAATCTGGAATTCATCTGAGCATTGCAATATATTCCCTGATTATTGGTAAATCTATTTTCCTGTATCTGTCTTGCCTTAATAACTCTTTCTCTTATAGTTTCACTTTTTTCGTATTGACGTTCAACAGTAAGTTCATTAAAAGATACAGGAGTAACTTCAACATGTATATCAATTCTGTCGAGCAGAGGTCCGGATATTTTGTTTACATATTTCTGAACTACACCGGGAGCACAGACACAAGGTTTATCGGGATGATTAAAAAAGCCGCATGGACAAGGATTCATAGCTGCGATCAGCATAAAACTTGCAGGGTATTCAACTGAAAATTTTGCTCTTGAAATAGTAACAACTCTGTCTTCGAGAGGTTGTCTCATCACTTCAAGAACAGTTCTTTTGAATTCAGGAAGTTCATCAAGGAAAAGAACCCCATTGTGAGAAAGAGAAATCTCGCCCGGCTGAGGATATGCACCTCCGCCAACCAAAGCAACATCACTGATTGTATGATGAGGCGAACGGAAAGGACGTGTGTACATCAGTGAACTATTTTTGGCAAGTTTCCCGGCAACAGAATGAATTTTTGTAGTTTCAAGAGCTTCCTGCAGATTAAGCGGCGGTAAAATACTCGGCATTCTTTTTGCAAGCATTGTTTTTCCGGAACCGGGAGGTCCAATAAGGATTGCATTATGCCCTCCGGCAGCAGCAATTTCGAGTGCTCTTTTAATATTCTCCTGACCTTTAACATCAGAGAAATCGAATTCATAATGATTTACTCTGTTAGCAAATTCTTCTCTTGTATTTACAATTTCAGGTGACAGAGTTTTTGTTTCATTAAAAAATTCTATAACCTCACTTATATTTTCAATGCCATAAACTTCGAGATTATTAACAATAGCAGCTTCTCTGGCATTTTGTGCAGGGAGTATGAATCCTTTGAACCCTTTACTCCTTGCTTCAATTGCTATTGGCAGAGCACCTTTTACAGGTTGCAGACTTCCATCCAGAGAAAGCTCACCCATGATAATATATTTATCGAGCTCTTCATATTTAATCTGCCCTGTTGCAGCAAGTATGCCTATAGCCAGAGGAAGGTCGTATGCAGTACCTTCTTTCTTAATATCGGCGGGAGCCATGTTGATAATTATCTTTTTGCCGGGAATTTTATAGTTATTGTTTTTTAATGCAGCATATATTCTCTGTTGACTTTCTTTTACTGCACTATCCGGAAGGCCTACAATACTGAAATTTACACCAGGCTCTGAATTTACTTCTATTGTAATGGTTGTTGCATTTACACCGTAAACTGCACTTCCATATGTTTTGACTAACATTAGATTCAGAATTAAATTAATAAATCCGAAAATTTAAGAGTACAAACCTACAAAAAATTTATTATATATGGATATTTTAAAAAATTTAATTAGTACCTATTCCACCTGCCCCCTTTTCCTAATTGGGGGAAGGGGGTGACTATCTATTGTTTTTCACTTCCAGTAAAAAAAGTTACTTAACTCTGAAATAATTGTAGTATTTTTGTTTTGTAACATATCTTTTGTTTTTTGAATTTGACAATAAAAAATTACTGATATTCATCAATATAAACAAATAAAAATGCTGCATTTATTATCTTTCTTTATTGATTATGAATTCGTTAATATATATGCGAAACTTTAGTTTATAAAAATAAAAACCTTACTCTATGGCAATAATTTCAATGTTTTATGGTTTGATCATTTCAATGTACTATTTAGATAATAAGCAACATAATTTACCTCATATACATGTTAAATACCAAGACGAGGAAGTGATTATCTCAATTATTGACGGAACAAAACTTGATGGTAATTTAAAAGAGAGTAAAATGAAATTAGTTCAGGCATGGATTGAAATACACAAAGATGAGTTAATTGCCGATTGGGAACTTGCAACAAGCGGTGAAACGATATTTAAAATTGATCCGTTAAAATAAACTATAATTATGAATCCAAGAGTTAAAGATGTAAAACCCGGAGAGGATTATACTCTGGTAATTACTTTTACAGATAACCGGATTAAAGTTTTTGATGTTAAACCATATCTGGAAACCGGTATGTTCAGAATGTTAAAAAATGCTGAGATATTCAATTCAGTCAAACCTTTCATGGGAAGTATACAATGGAACAATGGTCTTGATCTCTGTCCTGATACTTTATATGAAGAAAGTAAATAGGAGTATTGATTATTAAAACAATATGAAATGAAAAGAGTACTTACAATTTTAATGGTAGTAAGCTTAGGGCTTACATTGAATGCACAAAATAAATTTGAAACCAGAATCAAAAATGATGAGTTTCAATTATCGAACAGGAGCAATAATCATGATTTGATTAGAAGAGATAGAGATTATGAGAGGATGAATCAAATTAAAAGGAAGAATAAGATAAATGAAAAAAGTCTGGATGGATTGGTAAATAAATGGTTCCCTGATACGGTGACGTGTTACAATACTGATGGTTCTCTTAACAATAGATATATTTATACTTATGATGGAAGCGGAAATAAGACAAGTACTTTTGGTGAAGAATGGACAAATGGAGTTTTGGTAAACTCTTCGAGATATACTTATATTTACGACGGCAAAGGGAATGAAACAAGTTATTTGCTTGAACAATGGACAAATGAAGCTTGGGTAAACGACTTTAGGTATACAGCTACTTACGATGGTAAAGGGAATAAAACAAGTTCTTTGCTTGAACAATGGACAAATGGAGTTTGGGTAAATATCGATAGAAAAACCTATACATATGATATTAAAGGGAATTTGACAAGTGAATTGCATGAAGACTGGACAAACGGAGCTTGGGTAAACAACTATAGGGATACATCTACCTACGATGGAAATGGAAATAAGACAAGTGAATTGCATGAAGACTGGACAAACGGAGCTTGGGTAAACAGTGATAGAGACACTTATACATACGATGCTAATGGAAAGATAATAAGTGAATTTGATGAATACTGGACAAATGGAGTTTGGGTAAATAGTGGTAGATATACATCTACATACGATGGTAATGGGAATAAGACAAGTTATTTTTATGAACAATGGACAAACGGAGCTTGGGTAAACACATGGAGAA
>JAUZOY010000259.1 GCA_030706235.1 Bacteroidota bacterium
CAAGTTATTTGCTTGAACAATGGACAAATGAAGCTTGGGTAAACGACTTTAGGTATACAGCTACTTACGATGGTAAAGGGAATAAAACAAGTTATTTGCTTGAACAATGGACAAATGGAGTTTGGGTAAACTCATGGAGAAATACTTACACTTACGATGGTAATGGGAATGAGACAAGTTCTTTGCATGAAGAATGGACAAATGGAGCTTGGATAAACGACTTTAAATATACATCTACTTACGATGGTAATGGAAATAAAACAAGTTATTTGCTTGAACAATGGATAAATGGAGCTTGGGTAAACTCATGGAGAAATACTTACACTTACGATGTTAAAGGAAATATGACAAGTTATTTTTATGAATACTGGGATAGTGGAGCTTGGGTAAATAGTGGTAGATATACATATACCTTCGATGCAAATGGGAATAAGACAAGTTATTTGTATGAACAATGGACAAACGGAGTTTGGGTAAACACATGGATGAATACTTTTACATATGATGGTAATGGGAATATGACAAGTTATTTGTATGAACAATGGACAAACGGAGCTTGGGTAAACTCATGGAGAGATACTATTATATACGATGTTAAAGGAAAAGAAATAAGCGAATTGTATAAACAATGGACAAATGGAGCTTGGGTAAACGACTTTAGATATACATCTACCTACGATGGAAATGGAAATAAGACAAGTTATTTGTATGAACAATGGACAAACGGAGCTTGGATAAACACATTGAGAAATACTTTTACATACGATGCTAATGATAATGGAGTAGAAGCTTTAAGTGAAAAATGGAATAATGAAGCATGGAAACCTGCCAATTCAAATGTTATTGTCATGTTGAGATACAATAAAGGAGAAGATTATATATCATCAGATAAAGGATATAAAATGACAGTTCATTATATTCAGAAACAAGTTGAAGCCGGAGTAGGAGCTGTAGCAGAGATAAAAGAATTGATGGTTTATCCTAATCCAAATAACGGGAGGTTTATAATTGAAGGAAAAGATATTCAGGGGAAAGCACAGATAAAGATAATGAATATATTAGGGGCTGTCGTTATGGATGAAAGCAGAGTGATTAACAATAACGCTATAGAAATTAATATTTCTTCATTACCTGGCGGAATTTATAATGTATCTGTTCAGACAAAAGATGGTGTAGTTATGAGGAAAGTAGTGAAGGAATAATTGACCTCAGGGATTTTCAGTAGATGTAAGGTCGTTGATAGAATACCCGAGTTTTAAAAGATTCTGTGGTTGGAGTATTGTTTTGAGTTTTTCTTCATCAATAAGTTGAAGTTTGCGATTTGCCTGAAAGATATCAGTATTATTTTTTTTGATTTCTTTGGCTAAAAGAGCTGCTTTGTTATAACCAATATATGGAGTGAGAGCAGTAGTAATTGCAGGACTTTTGTAAAGATTATCCGAAGCTATTTTGCTGTTAACGATCAGACCATCGAAAAGATTATCCCTGAGTGTATTGTCAGCAGCAATAAGGAGTTTTAAACTTTCAATAATAGAATGGCCAATGACAGGGAGGTAAGCGTTAAGATCAAGACAACCCAGAGCGCATAAAGAGGAGATAAGAGAATCATTGTTATAAACTTTATGAGCCACACTAATTGTGAATTCAGGTATTACGGGGTTAACTTTACCGGGCATAATTGAACTTCCAACCTGACGTGAAGGAATTTGAATTTCAGCATTATTTACGAGGTCTGAAGCCAGAAGTCTGATATCACTGATCATCTTCTCAAGATTGACAGCATGAGACTTCATGATGGCATGGACTTCGACAAATGTATCAAGGTTTGCAGTTGCATCAGACAGGTTTTCGCTTCGAGCTACAGGAAGATCGGTTAATTTCTGAAGTGTAGGGACGATTTCCATAATAAAAAATCTTGGAACAGCAATACCGGTACCAACAGCACTACCGCCAAGATTAAGTACTTTTATTCTTTCAAAGCATTTTGATACTCTCCACCAGTCTCTTGAAAGAGCATCATTATATGCACTTAAAAGTTTTCCGTAGGAAGACGGAACAGCCTGTTGCATTTGAGTATAAGCAATACGCAGACTATCACGCGAAGTTGATTCCAGATGTTCTATTCTGAATCTAAGATTATTAACGGATTGTTCAAGTGAGTTAAGTAGTCTGAGAATCGCGACTTTAAGAGAAGAAGGAATAACATCATTAGTTGACTGGAATATGTTAGCATGTTCGATAGGGTCAATAAATGAATAATCACCGGGTTTTCTGCCTAATTTTATCAGACTGAGATTGGAGATTATTTCATTAATATTCATATTAATGCTTGTACCAGCGCCACCGGAAATTGCGGGGACAATAAACTGTTTAAAATGTTTTCCTTCCGATATTTCTTCAGCTGAAGCTATCATAGCATAAAGAATTTCATCAGCAATTAAAGCTATAGGTATATTCCCTCCAGAAAATTTCGATTGTAAAGCTTTCTTATAGTTAAGATAAGTATGGTAACAAGCTGATTTTACAATTCCCAGAGCTTTGAACCATTCAATATGAAAACGTGTATCATCAGGAAAGTTTTCCTTTGCTCTAAGAGAATGGATTCCATACAGTGCATCAGCCGGTATTTGTTTTTCTCCTAAAAAGTCTTTTTCAATTCGCATTATGATATTTCTTGAAGTTTAGTTTAAAGTTACTAACTTTTAAAAAGTTAGTAACTCTTTCTAATTTTATATATCTGATTATTTACAATTAGATTGTAAAGCTAATAAATATTTAGGAAACAGGAAGGTTTATTTGGGGATAGAGTCCAGAATATGATTAATCTGCTTATCATCAGAGGCAGATTGTTCATTAAAATCGATAATAGAAGGGTCGACAATTACATCTGATTTGAATAATTCTTTTTTAAGATATATACCCTGAAGAGAGCGGCATCTGCTAAGTGCGACATAAAGCTGCCCACTTGCAAAAGCTCCGGAACCAATATCAATAACCACCTTATCAAATGTAAGACCCTGACTTTTATGAATAGTAATAGCCCAAGCAAGTTTTACAGGATATTGAACAAAACTTCCCATAACCTCAGTATCAATTTTTCCTTCTTCCCTATTCCATTTATAGCTTACGTTTTCCCACGTTTCTTTTTCCAGGTTAAATATTTCACCGTTTTCGAGAATAACTTTAACAGAAGATTCAGAAAGTTCATGAATCTTGCCAATTGTACCGTTAACCCATCGATGTTTAGAATCGTTACGAATGAATATTATCTGAGCATCTTTTTTAAGTTGCAAAATCCTGTTTGTAGGTAGTTTTTCATTATCGAATTTTCCATCGATATTCCCTTCAAAAGAAAACAAAGGATAATTAATTTTAGATAATTTATTTTTGTTAATGTTGGCCGCCATGTCATTACGAGTAGTCAGAGTAACGATATAGTCATTATCATCAGGTTCAAAAAACGGGTCAACTCTATTGTTAAGTTCATTTATTTCAAGAGAAGAAATATTATCTTTTCTGATTTTATCCAGAAGAGTTATAAAATCCTGATCTTTCTGACGATAAATTTTCTTAAGCTCTATATGAATAAGATTTATATGTTTAAAAACTGCAGCGCTGAAGAAATAAGGAGTATTATAATGTCCTTCAATAATCTCATAATCTTCATTTGTAACAACAGGTTCAAGCTGAAAAATATCACCAACCATAATTACCTGTTTTCCACCAAAAGGTATACCCGGCTTTTTCAATCCTTTTCTCAATGAAGCATCTATTGCATCCATAATATCAGCACGAACCATTGAAACTTCATCGATAATAATTGTATCAAGTTTCCTGAGCATATTATTCCTGTTTTTATCCCAAAAGAATCCCTGAATACATTCATCACCGGGAAGTATAGGTCTTGGAGGCAGGCGGAAGAAAGAGTGAATTGTTACACCGTGAACATTAATAGCAGCAATACCTGTCGGAGCGACAATAAGAAAATTTTTTTCAATATTCTTAGTGATATATCGTATAAATGAGGACTTTCCAGTGCCGGCTTTTCCTGTAATCAGCAATGAAAAGTTTGTATGCTTAATAATATTGAAAGCATTTAAAAATTCATTGTTGTCTGAATAGGTAAATTCCGTCATTTATTGATATTTTATATTGACGCTGTCAGGTTCTTCGAACGCTGACAGGTCTTTTAATTTATATTTTTTTTTGATGCTGTCAGGTTCTTCGAACGCTGACAGGTCTTTTAATTTATATTTTATTTTTGATGCTGTCAGGTCCTACGAACGCTGACAGGTCTTTTAATTTATATTTTATTTTTGATGCTGTCAGGTCCTAC
>JAUZOY010000026.1 GCA_030706235.1 Bacteroidota bacterium
CTATGATCCGGTTCCATGAATATAATATTTTAAGAAATTATAAAAATTACATGAAAAGTTTGTTTGAAAAATACAGAAAGATAAAAATTACAGCAATATCTTTATTATTATCATTATTAATAGCATTTTCTTCATATAGTTTTGTTGATAATTATTTCGAAATATCTAAAAACCTGGATATATTCGCAACACTTTTCAGAGAATTGAATATTAATTATGTTGATGAAACAGTTCCCGGGGATCTTATGAAAACAGCAATAGATGCTATGTTGGAATCTTTAGACCCATATACAAACTATATACCTGAATCTGAAATAGAAGACTATAAATTTATGACTACAGGGCAATATGGTGGAATTGGTGCTTTGATACAGAAAAGAGGGGATTATATTATGATATCAGAACCATATCAGGGCTTCCCTGCTGAAAAAGTAGGATTAAAAGCAGGAGATATAATTCTTGAAGTCAATGGTAAATCCACCAAAGGGAAAAAGCCGGATGAAGTGAGCTCTATACTTAAAGGGCAAACAGGTACTGTGCTTAAACTTATAATAAAAAGAGATGGCGAAAAGAAACCTCTGGAATTTAATCTTACAAGAGAAGAAATTAAGATCAGTAGTATACCATATTATGGAATGCTAAATGATGAAATTGGTTATATACGTTTTTCAAGTTTTACACAAAATACCGGTAAGGAAATTAAAGATGCTTATGCATCTCTGGTTAAAGACAATCCTAAAATGAAAGGTCTTGTTTTTGATTTAAGGAATAATGGAGGAGGATTACTAAATGAAGCTGTAAATATTGCAAATATTTTTATTGATAAGGGAACCCCTATTGTAAGTACAAAAGGTAAACTAAAGGAAAGAAATAATACATATAGTACATTAAACGATGTAGTTGATAATAAGATTCCTATCGTTTTTGTAGTTAATAGCGGAAGTGCTTCAGCATCAGAAATTCTATCAGGTTCTATGCAGGACCTGGACAGAGCGGTTATTATTGGTCAGAGAACATATGGAAAAGGACTTGTTCAGAATGTAGTTCCGTTAAGTTATAATGCTCAACTAAAAGTTACAATAGCTAAATACTATATTCCAAGTGGAAGATGCATTCAGGCTATTGATTATTCTCATAGAAATGAAGATGGTAGTGTCGGAAAAATTCCTGATTCTCTTATTACCGCCTTTAAAACAAAAAATGGCAGGGTCGTTTATGATGGTGGTGGTATTAAACCTGATATTTATATTGAACCTCCTGTATATAGTAAAATTGCTGCAAGTCTTGTAAATAAATTTTATATATTTGATTATGCAAGTCAATACCAATTGAAGCATCCTGTTATAGCACCAGCCAAAGATTTTGTTTTTTCAGATGAAGATTATAGTGATTTTGTTGCATATATTTCTGATAAAGAATATGATTATGTAACCAATAGTGAACGAAATCTTGAAGAGTTTAAAAAGAATAGTGAAACCGAAAAGTATTTTGATAAAATAAAATCAGATTACGAAACCCTGAAAGCAAAAATAATTCATAATAAAAAAGAAGACCTGAAAACTTTTAAGGAAGAAATAAAAGATTTGCTTAAAACAGAAATAGTATCAAGATATTATTATCAGAAAGGAAAGATTCAAGCATCTTTGAAATCTGATATTTACATAAAAAGGGCTATAGAAGTGCTTAATGATAAAAATTTATATACTTCTATTCTAAAAGGAACATACAAACAATCCGACCAGAAAATTGATAAAAATTAATTTTTGGGTTGTGTCCAAATGAAAATCCATCTGAATATAAATCATAAAGATGTTCATTTTGCAGGATTGGTTTTATGCGTTTTAGGACTGTTATTTTCAAAACCAATATTAAGTTCAGCCGAAATTATTATTGCTATTAATTGGCTGACATGGGGAAATTTGAGAAATAAATTTTGCGATTTCCTTAAAAATAAAGCCGCAATTGTCTGCAGTACAGTTTATTTGATTCATTTGGTGGGCTTGTTATATACTAAAGACTGGCAATTTGCTTCAAATGATCTGCGAATAAAATTACCTATATTATTTTTCCCTGTTTTTTTGTCTACTTCACCTGCTTTAAGTAAAAAAGAATTTAATACTTTATTATATTTTTTCATTTCTTCTGTTTTTGTTAGTTCTCTGGTATCTTTATATATCTATTTAGGATTTTCAAAAAAGTTAATTGTTGACTTCAGACAAATATCTGTTTTTATTTCTCATATAATTTTCAGCCTTTTAGTCTGTCTGACAATATTTATTCTTTTGTGGCTTATTTTTAATGAATGTAAAAATAATATAATATTAAAAATGTTGTTTGCTGGGTTAATAATATGGTTTATCGTATTTATATTTATTCTACAGTCTTTTACGGGAATTGTTATTCTAATTGTTATGAGTTTTGTAATGCTTTTTTATGAATTAATAAAAATGAAATCCTACAAACTTAAAATAGGAATCTTAATGTCGGTTATAACTTTATTAATATCAATTATCTGGTTGATACATACTCAGTACAAAGAAATTTATAAAGTAAATAAAATTGACCTGACGAAATTGGAAAGCAGAACGAAAGAAGGTAATTATTATAATAATGATACTATCAGTAAAGAAACTGAAAATGGTAATTTAATTTGGATTTACGTTTGCGATAAAGAAATGAGAGAAGAATGGAATAAAAGAAGTCTTTTAAACTATGATGGAAAGGATCTGAAAAATCAAGTTTTAAAACTTACAATTATAAGGTATCTTACTTCAAAAGGATTAAAAAAGGATGGTGAAGGAATAAAAAAATTAAAAAATGAAGAGATACAATATATAGAAAAGGGTATTGCAAATATTAAGTATTCCAGGAAATTTTCTTTTACTAACAGATTAAGTCAAATAATATGGGAATTTAAGCAATCAAATGCAAGAAATTATAAAAGTGTATATTCTGTTGCACAAAGAATTGAATTCTGGAAAACCGGAATGATGATTATTAAAGATAATTATTTAATTGGTGTTGGTACGGGAGATTTGAAAATCGCATTTGACGAGCAATATAAAAAAGAAAATTCATCTCTTGATGAAAGCCATAGATTAAGAGCACATAATCAATTTATTACTATTTTTATAGCATTTGGTATTATTGGACTGGCCATTTTTCTTATATGCATCTTTTATCCTGCAACAAAATTGAAAATGTGGAATAATTATTTTTATGTGATATTCTTTATCATATTCTTTTTATCTTTGATAAATGAAGATACTTTAGAGACTCAGGCAGGAGCAACATTTTTTGCTTTTTTTAATTCTTTATTCCTCTTTAGAAAAAAAAATGATTAATAAAGACATAAATTATTTAAGATTTTATCTTTTAAAAATAAAATAAACTGCCAAAATAAGAAATGTTAAACCTATAAAGTGGTTTAATCTGAAATGTTCATTTCGGAAGAACAGAATAGAAAAAATAATAAAAACAGACAAAGTTATAACTTCCTGTATAACTTTTAATTGCAATAAGTTGAATGGGCCTCCGTTTCCATTATAACCAATTCTGTTTGCCGGTATTTGTAAAGAATATTCAAAAAAAGCAATACCCCAGCTTATTAAAATAATGCTGAATAATCCAATATGATGTAACCAGCTTATTTGTCTGAATTTTAAATGACCATACCATGCAAATGTCATAAAAGAGTTAGAAAGTATTAAAAGGAATACTGTTAAGAAAGCTTTTTTCATTTAATTTTATTTGAAATTTTATATCGCAAAATTATAAAAATTATTAGGCATTTTTTAAAATTTATACTTATTGAAATTGTGATAGAATTTTTTATGTCTGAATATTTATAAAAATTTAAAAAATATTTTAAATTTTTTTGGAATAAAGATATTGATAGATTTATACTAATTAATTATAATAAAATGTGGTTAAATCTTTAGATTTAAAGTTATTTATTTTTTTGCTTAAAATTTTCGTTAAAAAAAAAATTTTTGTTTAAAATATTTGTATAATTTTGCGTTGTTATTAAATTAACAATGTTATAAAAATAACAGCTCATATTATCAAACAATTATAAAATAAATGAGAACAGAATTAGAAGAAATATTTAAAAGACATGCTCATGCAAAAAGAGATAGTCTTATCCCTATTCTACAAGAAATTCAGGATAAAATGGGGTATTTATCAGAGGAAGCAGTTGTCAGTGTTGGACAACATTTGAATATAGCAACCAGTAAAATTTATGGTGTTGCTACATTCTATAATCAATTCAGATTTGAACCTAAGGGTAAGAATCATGTTATGGTATGCAGAGGTACTGCATGTCATGTTCTAGGTTCGCAAACAGTATTAGAAGCGATTGAAAACAAGCTTAAGATAAAAGCAGGGCAGACATCTCGTGATGGTTTGTTCAGCATTGAGGTTGTTGCTTGTATCGGTGCCTGTGGATTAGCTCCGGTTTTAAATATCAACGGTAATTTTCATGCTAAAGTAACTGTTGAAAAAATAGATGAAATTATTGAATCATATCGTAATAAAGAGGAGTAAAAAATATGTGTCAGAATTGTATTAAAGAAAAAAAAGATATTTTTGTTGATCATTTAAATGGTCGCAATGATGAAGCTTTTGTAAAAGAATATAACAATCAGGTTGAGATATTAAAGAGAAATAAACTTCAAAAGCCTGTAATATTTATAGGTGCAGGAACTTGTGGCCTTGGCGCAGGAGCCGGAAAGACTCTGGAAGCAACTAAAAAATTTATATCTGATAACAGAATTGATGCTGAAATTATTGAAGTTGGTTGTATCGGTCTATGTGCTGCTGAACCGTTAATGGATGTTCAGCTACCTGGAAAAACCAGAATATCATTTCAGGAAGTTACCGGTAACAAAGTTAATTATATTCTGAGTAATTTATTCAAAGGAATTGTAGATACTGATTCTGTTTTGTGTCAGTTCAGAAATGATTCATTGGAAAGCTGGAAAAATGTTGTATATCTTGATGAACATCCGTTTTTTGCTCCACAAAGAAGGATAGTTTTAAAAAGCTGCGGTATAATTAATCCTGTCAGTATTGAAGAATATATTGCACATGGTGGTTATAAAGCTTTTATAAATACTATTAAGACAAGAACTTCTGCAGATACTTGTGATATTATTGAAAAGAGTGGATTAAGAGGCAGGGGTGGAGGAGGATTCCCTACCGGTCTTAAATGGAAACTTGCATTGAAAGCTGAAAGTGATCAGAAATATTTGATATGCAATGCAGATGAAGGTGATCCCGGAGCATTTATGGACAGAGCTGTTATTGAAGGTGATCCTCATAGAGTTCTTGAAGGTATGGGTATTGCTGCATATGCAATAGGTGCAAGTAAAGCTTATGTTTATATCAGAGCTGAATATCCTCTTGCTATTGAAAGATTAAAGATAGCAATTGCTCAGGCTAAAGAATATGGCTTATTAGGATATAATATTTTCGATAGTGGGTTTAACCTTGAAATAATTATTAAACAGGGCGCCGGTGCATTTGTATGTGGAGAAGAAACTGCATTGATGAATAGTATTGAAGGTAGAAGAGGAATGCCGAAACCAAGACCTCCATATCCTGCACAGAGCGGATTATTTGGAAAGCCGACAGTAATAAATAATGTTGAAACATATGCAAATGTTGCAGAAATTATTAATAACGGTTCCGAATGGTATAGTTCAGTCGGTACTAAAACAAGTAAAGGAACCAAGGTTTTTGCATTATCAGGTAAGATAAATCTTACAGGTCTTATTGAAATACCAATGGGGACAACTATTAATGATATTATCTTCAAAATCGGTGGTGGAATTAGAAATAATAAAAAGTTTAAGGCAGCTCAGATTGGTGGCCCGTCAGGAGGATGTATTAATACAGAAAATATAAATATTGAGATTGATTATGAAACTCTAAAAACTGTCGGAGCTATTATGGGGTCAGGTGGTTTAGTCATTATGGATGAAGATACCTGTATGGTTGATATAGCAAAATTTTTCATGCATTTTATCCAGAATGAAAGTTGTGGGAAATGTATCCCATGTAGAGAAGGTACTCGAAGAATGCTTGAAATTCTTGAAGCAATAACCAGAAGAAGATCTACTGAAAAAGAAAGTGAAACTCTTGAAAGATTTAAAGGAGTAATGGCTCTTGAAAACCTGGCAAAAGTAATAAAAGATACTTCTTTATGCGGGCTCGGACAAACTGCTCCAAATCCTGTATTAAGTACTTTAAGATGGTTTAGAGATGAATATGAAGCTCATATTTTCGATAGAACATGTCCTGCTAAAGCTTGTAAAGACTTATTGAATTATGTAATTAGTGAAGATATATGTACAGGTTGTACATTATGTGCTACTAAATGTCCTACTAAAGCTATAATGGGAAGTAGAAAATCTCCACATTATATAATTCCTGATAAATGTATAGGTTGTGGTAATTGTATGGAAGTTTGCAGATTTGGCGCTGTAAGCATTCAATAGTCAATATAAAATTGATGATTAAAATGTCAAATAAAAATTTAATATGAAAAGAAAACGAGTTAATGTTTTATTACATTCTCGGAATGACATCTTAAACCTAAAATCTAAAATAAAATGAACATTAATATAGAAGTAAACAATAAATTAATACAAGCAAAAAAAGGAGAAACTATCCTTACAGCATTAAATCGTGAAGGAATCCATGTCCCGACATTATGTTATATGAAAGATCTAATGCCGACCGGAGCATGTAGAATGTGTGTGGTTGAAGTAGAAAAAAAACCAAACCTTATAACAGCATGTTCTTATCCGGTTGAAGAAGGTATGAAAATAAAAACTAATTCTCCGAGAGTAGTTCATTCAAGAAAAACAATAATCGAATTATTACTTTCAAATCATCCTGATGACTGTTTATATTGTGAAAGGAATGGTAATTGTGAATTACAGAAACTTTCAGAACAATATAATATTCGTGAAAGAAGAATTAGCGGAAAGAAGAATAAATATAGAGTAGATCAATCCAGTGCCAGTATATTCAGGGACCCTGCAAAATGTATCCTTTGTGGAAGATGTATCAGAGTATGTGAGGAAATCGAAAAGGTTACAGCAATTGATTTCGTAGGAAGAGGAAGTAAAACAATAATAAACTCTGCATTCAATAAAGGTTTGAATGTATCAAGCTGTGTTAATTGCGGACAATGTATTATGGCATGTCCAACAGGTGCTTTACACGAAATTTCACATATTGATAGAGTTGAGGCCGCTTTGAATAATCCTGAAAAAATGGTTGTAATTCAACATGCTCCTTCAATTTCAGTTTCAATAGCTGAAGAATTTGGTTTAAAACCGGGAGCTGATATTAATGGAGTTATGAATGCTGCATTGAGGAAAATCGGATTTTCAAAGGTATTTGATACTTCATTTTCAGCCGATTTAACTATTATGGAAGAAAGTTCTGAATTAATCCACCGAATTACAAACAATGGTGTATTACCTATGTTTACCAGTTGCTGTCCTGGTTGGATAAAATATGTTGAAGAATTCAGACCTGAATTTATTAAGAATCTTTCTACATGCAAATCTCCACAGCAAATGTTGGGAGCTGTAATAAAAAGTTATTATGCAGAACAAGAAAAAATAAATCCTGAAAATATATTTTCAGTTTCAATAATGCCATGTACTGCTAAAAAATTTGAATGTTCAAGGGAAGAAATGACAAATAATGGTATTGCTGATATTGATGCTGTTCTTACGACCCGTGAACTTGTTAAGCTAATAAAAGCTTATGGTATTGATATAAACAACATTGAACCTGAACTTGCCGATAATCCACTTGGGACAAGAAGTTCTGCAGGAAAGATTTTCGGAAATACAGGCGGTGTTATGGAAGCTGCCTTACGTACTGCATACTTTAAGCTGACAGGTGAAGAGTTAATCAATTATAAAATTGATGCTGTCAGAGGTGAAGAAAGTAGAAAAGAAGCTAAAATACAGATTGGTAAATTAGAAATAGGAGTTGCTGTTGTCAGTGGACTTGCTGCAGCAGATAAGTTATTAACTGAGATTGAAAATGGAAGAAAAGATATTCATTTTATTGAAGTAATGACTTGTCCCGGCGGTTGTATAGCTGGTGGTGGTCAGCCAATTACACATGATGTAAAGAGAATAAAGTCCAGAATAAAATCATTGTATGATATTGACAAAACAGATTCAATTAAAGCTTCTCATCAGAATCCATATATTAAGGAAATATATGAAAATTATCTTGGTGAACCATTAAGTCACAAAAGTCATGAATTATTGCATACTCATTATTCTAAAAGAGATGTGCTTAAATAATTGAAAATATTTTATCCTTCGTTGACCCCCTCCCGTATTTTGGGAGGGGTTAAAATGAGTTGATTCGATGAAAAGATTTTCCAATAAAATATCAATCAGGTTAAGAAAGATTATTTTTGAGATTGGTTTGATAGTAATTGCAATAATAATTACTAATGTAATAACTATTATATCAGCTCGAAATACTCTTCAGTCCATTATTATGAATGACCTGAGTGGTACTGTTGAAACTCTCACAAAACTTGTAGATGCAACACGTAATATGAAACTTGAACAGTTGAATAAAGATATGAATGTTGCATGTTATCTTTTTGATGAATCGAAAATTAAGGAAACGAATGATAAAATAGAAATTTTAGCTATAAATCAAAATACAAATTCAAAGTATAAAACAACGATTAATCAATGGCTTTACGATGGAAAACAATTACAATATAATTATGAAATTGTAGATAAAATAAAGCAATTAATAGGATCTAAAGCATCAATATTTCAAAAAATTGATAGTGGTTTTGTAAGAATATCAACAAATGTTCCTGATAACAAAGACGAAAGAGCAGTAAATACATTTATTCCATTAAATTCTCCAATATTTAAGAATATCAATAAAGGAAATGATTTTCATTATTATGGAAGAGCTTTTGTCGTTAAAGAATGGTATTTAACTGCATATAAGTCAATCGTATTCGATAATAAAATAAAAGGTCTTATTTATGTTGGTATAAAGGAAAAAGATTTACATGAAATCAAAAAAGCTTTCAATGATCTTACTTTAGGCAAAAATATAATACCTTTTTGTATTGATACAAAAGGAAAAGTATTAATACATCCGGATTCTGAAGGTGTTGACTGGAGTAATAGGGATTTTGTAAAAAATATTTTGTCTTCAAAACAGGGAAGTTTTAAGTATTATGATCTATACTCAAAAACACATAAAATTATTTCATTTAAATTTTATCCTGAATATAATTTTTATGTTGCAGCATCAATTTCTGAAATTCATTATATGGATAAATTCAGAAAGAATATTATCAATACTTCTCTAATTTGTGGAATATTAACATTGATTTTAATTGCTGTTCTTATATTCTTTTTTACGACAACATTCAATGCTCTTCATAGTTCTATCAAGGAACTAGCAATATCTAACAGAGAATTGATGTCTGCCAAGCAAGCACTTTTGCAATCAGAGAAGTTAGCTTCAATGGGTCAACTTGCGGCAGGAATTGCTCATGAATTAAACAATCCCTTAGGTGTGATTATTATGTACAGTCATATAGCTTTTGAAGATTGTGATGAAAATTCACCACTTAAAAAAGATTTGGAATTAATTGCGGCACAAGCAGACAGATGTAAAAAAATAGTTGCAGGTTTATTGAATTTTGCAAGAAAAAACAAAGTTAACTTTACAAAGGTTAATGTTAGAGAATTAATTGAAAAAAGTATTAGCACAATAATTATTCCATCTAACGTTACAATAAAGATTGAAAATAAGCTTACAAAATTGTTTACAATGCTTGATTTTGATCAAATGGTGCAGGTTTTTACAAATTTAATTAAAAATGCCATTGATGCAATGCCGAATGGAGGTAATATACAAATATTAATTGAAAATAATGCGCAGGAAATTTCATTTAATATTAAAGATAATGGTTTGGGAATACCCAAAGAAAATATGGATAAATTATTTGAACCATTTTTTACAACCAAGAAAAACGGCAAAGGGACCGGACTTGGTTTACCAATTATTTACGGAATTGTAAAAATGCATAAAGGAAATATAAAAGTAGATTCAAATACTGATATAAGTTTAGGTGAAGTAGGTACCACTTTTACAGTGACAATACCCTATATCGATCCTGAAAACAATAATTTAAATAATTAAAAAATATTAACTAAATAATATTAAACAAGATGACAAATTTAAATAAAACTATATTAATTGTTGATGATGATGTCGACTATTTATTTCAAATGAAAACCATTGTAGAAGGTTTTGGCTTTAAGGTTATTACTGCAGAAAGTCAGAAAGAAGCTGAAGAAATAATTGATAAAAACAGGCCAGATCTGACTATACTTGACCTTATGATGGAGAATAGTGACAGTGGTTTTATCCTTGCATATAAAATAAAGAAAAAATATCCTGACGTACCAATAATTGTTGCTTCAGCTGTAGCTGCTGAAACCGGAATCAGCTTTGATGTGGAAAGTGAAGATGATAAAAACTGGATTAAAGCAGATCTTTTCCTTGATAAGGGTATAAGACCAGATCAATTATTGAGAGAAATAAACAAATTGTTGAAATTATAACCCTTTTCATATGTAATTTTTTTCGGATTCTCTTCTAATCTAAAAGGAGAGAATCTGAAAAAAAATAAACCAGGATTAAAAATACTGATATAATTTTCGGTTTTTGCGATATCTTAACTATTGTAACTATATTAATTATTAACTATTGCCATCATGTCAAAATTAAATTTATTAGTAGTAGATGATGAACCCGGTATTTGTTCCGGGATCGCAAGAATACTTGAGAATTTCAAAGTTAGCTATCCATTTATGGAAGATGACTTTGAATTTACTATAAATGAGGCGAATACAGGAGAGGATGCAATCAGTTTTATAGAGAATAATATAGTTGATATTATATTACTGGATAATAAACTTCCGGGAGATTTACAGGGTATAGATGTATTAGATTTTGTAAATAATAAACAGTTAGACATTTTTGTAATAATGATAACTTCTTATGCATCACTTGAATTAGCTGTTAAAGCAACAAAAACAGGAGCTTATGATTTTGTTCCTAAACCTTTTACGCCCAAGGAATTAAGAGGATCTATAGAAACAGTTACCAAACAGCTTTTTCTTAGAAGAATGACTAAGAAAATGAGTTATGAAGGTAAACAAATAAGATTTCAATTTTTATCGGTTCTTTCTCATGAACTTAAAGCACCTTTAAATGCAATTGAAGGTTATCTAAGACTTATGCAACAGGGAACGGCAGGAGATAAAATTGAAAATTATCAGGAAATGATTGAAAGATCATTAGTCAGAGTAGATGGTATGAGGTCTCTTATTTTGGATATGCTTGATTTGACTAAAATAGAATCGGGTAAAAAAGGAAGAGAGTTGAAGATTGTAAATTTATATGATATAGCCAGAACTTCTGTAGATACTTTATTACCATTTTCTATACAAAAAGATGTTGATGTATATTTAAATTCCCCTAAAATTATTGAAATAAAAGCTGATCCTCAGGAAATGGAGATTATATTTAATAATCTACTGTCAAATGCTATTAAATATAATAAAAAGGGTGGAAGAGTTGATTTTAAAATTCAATATGAAGAAAACCAAGTCGTAATTAATGTTCAGGACACAGGAATAGGAATGACTCAAGCTGAACAATCACGACTTTTTAATGATTTTGTAAGAATAAAAAATGAACAAACTAAAGGAATTAGTGGAACCGGATTGGGATTATCTATCGTGAAAAAACTAGTTGACCTGTATAATGGAAAAATAGAGGTAAAAGCAATGCCAGGTCAGGGATCAAGTTTTACGATTTTCTTAAATAATGATATTTAATAAATTAAAATAACAGTAAAAAAATTGTAAATGAAATAATAATAAACCTGTGAAAAAAAATATTCCTGAAAAATCTATAGAAAGGCTTAGTCAATATAGAAGAACTTTATTAAACTTTCTGAAAAACAATAAAGTAAATATTTATTCTCATGAACTTGCGGCTGCAATGCATATTACATCGGTACAAGTAAGGAGAGATCTTATGCTTATAGGATATTCAGGTAGTCAAAGCAAAGGCTATGATATAAGTGATTTGGTATCACATATTGCTGAAATATTAGATGATGAAAAAGGTCAGAATGTTGCTGTCATAGGTGTTGGAAATATGGGAAGGGCAATAACGAGTTATTTGACAGGTAGAAGACCAAAACTTAATATTGTTGCGCTTTTTGATATAGATAACGAGAAAGTTAATAGAATGATTTCAGGAGTGTATTGTTATCATATTGAAAAACTTGAAGAAATTTTTAAAAAGGAAAATATAAAAGTTGCCATACTTACGGTCCCGGCTGATGCATCTCAGCAAATGGCTACTAAGTTAGTAATAGCCGGTGTTAAAGGTATATTAAATTATACTCCTGTTCCTTTAAAAGTATCAAGTTCCGTATTTATTGCTGAATATGATATTATTACTAGTCTGGAAAAAGTAGCATATTATGCTAAAAACAACAATCATATTTAAAATAAATACGCAAGATATATATAGAAAAGATTATAGCTTTTTTACAGTTGTATGTTAAGTATTTTATCTGAGAGCTTTTCCATTAACCACATAGGAGTAGAAGTTGCTCCGCTTATACCGACAGAATTTATACCCTTCAACCACTCAGTTTCTAATCCATTAATATGAGAGATTAGATAAGTTCTTTGGTTTTCTTCTTTGCATACATTGTATAAAAAAATTCCATTGGCACTTTTTTCATCACTAACAAAAAATATAACTTCATGTTGTTTTGAAAAATTTCTTAATTGAGGTTCTCTGTTAGATACCTGTCTGCAAATACTATCATTTGAAAAAAAGCATGACCCATCATTCTGAATATTGTACAATTCCTTCTCAAGTTTTGATTTTATTTTTTCAAATCCATCTTTACTTTGTGTAGTTTGAGAAAAAAGTATTACCGGTTTAGTTAAATCAATCTTATTTATTTCTTTGTCAGAATTTATAATTATAGCTTTGCTATTTGTTTGACCGACTAATCCGTTTACTTCTGCATGTCCTTCTTTTCCATAAATTACAATTTGACCATTTTTCTTTTGAATTTCATCAAATCCTCTTCTGATTTTATTTTGAAGTTTAAGAACAACGGGACATGATGCATCAATTAATTGAATATTGTTTTTGAGAGCAATTCTATAAGTATCAGGAGGTTCTCCGTGAGCACGAATAAGAACTTTACAATCATGAAGTTTTTTATATTCAACATGATTAATAATTACCAAGCCAGCCGTTTTTAATCTTTCAACTTCCATATCATTATGTACTATATCGCCTAGGCAAAATAGTTTGCCGTTTTTTGCCAGCTCTTCTTCAGCCATACTTATAGCATAAACAACTCCAAAACAAAAGCCTGAATTAGGATCAATAGTAACATTCATAATTTTATTATAATTAAACACATTTTGACATATTAAATTAAAACACAAAATCAAAATTATTATTTTTTGAGATTTTTATAAATTATTTTTAACTCTAATATTTTAAATATTAGTGCATTAATTTAGATTGATTTGAAATTTTTTTAAAAAAAATCCTTTAATAAAATTATATTATTAATTTTGTCGCTTAATACTAATTTCAATAATAACTTAAAATTTAAAAAAATGAAGAAAAATAGACTCTTTTTAGCTCTTCTCTCTGTTTTTATTTTCCTGGGAGTAAATGCACAGCATGTAATTAATAACCCTAATGATCCAACTACACTTATTCACAAAAGTAATTATGTTGTAAATCATGGCAATACAATAAATCAGGGTATTAATAGTAAGTATAAATCAACCAACGGCATTTCTATTCATTCTGCTTATAATCCATATATTAATTACCTTTATAATCTTTCTGGTAATGTGGTTTATTACATTGAACCATTATTTTATGATAGTTTAGCTGTCAGTTATTTTATTGTAAATAACAAACCTACAGCTGAACAGTCTTTCGTTATGGGAATAGGAAGTGTTATAGATCCTACTTCTTCTCTCTTTGATTTGAGTGGAATAGTTGATAATAATGGAAATTCATTGCCAAATCTTCAATTAGATAAAAGAGATAAATATACACTTGATACAATTGGTATACCAGCTCTATATAAAAGAGTTTCTGTCGCTGGTATAGTTGATACTTTAAAGGTTCAGGTAGTATATGGTGATACTGCAGATCAAAAACATTTACAGAAAACTCCTTTTTATGCATTTAGTTTTGTAGGTAGCACAAATCAATATGCAAGTCCTATATGGCTGAAATCATTAGATGGTTTAAGAGGTAGTTCAACTATGACTACAAAAACATATACAAAATTATTAACTACATCAGATTCAAGTAGCAAATATTTTACATTTAAAACAGCTTTAGATATCCCTGCAGGAAAAATATTTGGTGCATTAATTACTTACAGATCAGGTATAAAAGCACAAAATGGTGATATTTATTATTCACAAAAAGCTGCTCAGGATTCAGGTAAAATTCAAAACCATAATTCATTTGTAATGTTAGATATTGCTGATAATGGTGGTGATAACAATGCATTTTATGATGCAAGTACATTTACATGCCCGTATATTTTAACAAAGAAGACCAAATATGGTTTATATGGTAATGATTTAGATGTTTTTCTTTATCCTTTAACTTCTCAAGTTTATGATATAGATTACATTATTACAGCAAACTCTACTTTAGGTATTGGTCAAACAAAAGTAGATGGTTTGACAGTTTCACAAAATATGCCAAATCCAGCAAAAGGTTCAACAACTATAAACTATGAATTAGCAAAATCTGCTAATGTATCAGTTGAAATATTTGATATTACTGGTAAAAATGTTATGACAATAAACAGTGGTAAAACTGCAAGCGGAAAACATTCAATGAATATTGATTTGTCAAAATTAAGTGGTGGTGTTTACTATTATACTTTCAATGCTGATGATACAAGAGTATCAAAGAAAATGATCGTAATGGAATAAAAAATAATAATTTTTTTAATAAAAAAGGCTTTCAAGTAATTGGAAGCCTTTTTTTGTTTAATATTTAATATTAATGTTTAACTTTGCATCCTAATTAAAACATTAAATAACAGATGGGAAAAAAAATATTTTCAATTCTGCTGATTTTATTTTTTGCATTAAATTTATCAGCTCAGACTAATAATAAAAAAAGTGATATTTATCATGCAATATTGAGTCATTCAACAACAATGTATAACAATAGAGGAGGGTCATCAACTTTTACACAAAAAATAACTCCTATTTTTCCGGATACAACTGCATATGAAATGTTTGGAAATAGACCTCAAATGGTTGTTTATCATGGAATAGGAGCTGTTCTTGATACCAAATACCCTGATTTTGACAGACCATTTTCAAATCTGAATTATACACTTGATAGTGTTTATATTACAGCTTATTATGTAGTAAAAAAGCCTAAAATTGTTGATACTTTGCAACTGGAAGTGATTTATGGAAATTCAAATTCCAATGATACTGCAAATAATCCCTTCAAATTTATTACACAAAAAATAACATCAAAAACTACCGGTAAATTTGCTGCACCCAAATATGTAGGAAATAAAAAACTTGGAACAAAAGGTGGATTAATTTCTATAAATAAATTTATTAAAAAATATCCAATTGATTCTGCCGGTACAGTAAAGCATGTTGTTTATAGACAAAAAAGCGGTTATGATACTTTATATACTGTTAATAAAACATATAAATTACCTGTAAATATCAATATTCCTGCTGGAAATATAGTAGGAGCTCTAATTACATTTATTCCAGGAGACACTTCAGCCTATACGTTGAATGATCTATATCATGCCCATGATGATGCTTTTCTCAAACAAACCAGAAATTCTTTCTCGCCAATGACTTGGGAACAAAAAAAAATTGACAGTATTCCTACTCCAATATTCTACAATGCAAGTACATATGGACTTAGTTATGTCCTTCTTAAAGAAGAAAGATTCCTCCAACCTATATCTGCATATAGTGCTGATTTTAGCAATACATTATTCAGAGATGTTATTCATGGATATTATATTGATTTTGTTATAACTACAGATTTTGCTCAAGGCATAAAAAGTGATAATAATTCTAATGTTATTTCTTTTAAAAATTATCCTAATCCTGCCGGAGAGTCTACAATAATTACTTATGAAATAACAAATACTAATAATGTTAATCTTATAGTTACAGATATTTCAGGTAAACAAGTTAAATCTATTGATCTTGGCAGAGTTACTTCTGGTGTTCATAATTTTACTCTTAATACTTCAGATTTGAATAATGGGGTTTATTTTTATACTCTCGTTTGTAAAAATGAGAGATTAACCGGTAAAATGACCGTGATAAGAGAATAAAGTTTGTGATTTTAAAAAAAAATAATTATCTTTGTTGATTAATTAATAGAATTTATTTGAAAATGATTAAAATAACTTTCCCGGATAACAGGGTTTCAGAATACAATCAGGGAGTTACTGGACTGGATATTGCGAATTCAATAAGTAATAGTCTTGCCAGAAATGTACTGGCAATTAAAGTTAATGATGAAATTTGGGATGCTACAAGACCTATAAATAAAGATTCAAATATAAAACTTTTGACATGGGATGACGACGAAGGCAAAGCTACATTCTGGCATTCATCAGCGCATGTGCTTGCTGAAGCAATAGAGTTTTTATATCCTGGGACAAAATTTGGTATTGGTCCTAACATAGAAAATGGCTTTTATTATGATATAGATACAGGTGACAGAGTAATATCCTCAGATGATTTTAAAAAGATTGAGGATAAAATGCTTGAAATCGCAAGAAAGAAAACAATATTTGTTCGTAAAGAAATATCAAAAACAGATGCCATAAAATATTTTACAGATAAAGGTGATGAATATAAACTTGAAATGCTTCAGGAACTTGAAGACGGTAAAATTACCTTCTATTATTCTGGTAATTTCGTTGATCTATGCAGAGGTCCTCATCTCCCTGATACCAGTAATATTAAGGCCGTTAAAATATTAAATGTCGCAGGTGCCTACTGGAGAGGAAATGAAAATAATAAGCAGATGGTAAGAATATATGGAATTACTTTTCCTAAACAGAAAGAACTTACCGAATATCTGGAAATCCTTGAAGAGGCTAAAAAAAGAGATCATAGAAAACTTGGAAAAGAACTTGATTTGTTTGCATTTTCACAGAAAGTTGGTATGGGATTACCACTATGGTTGCCTAAAGGTACTGAACTAAGGGAAAGGTTGGAACAGTTCCTACGCCGAGTGCAGAAAAAATACGGATATTTACCGGTGATCACACCACATATTGGAAACAAAGATTTGTATGTAACTTCAGGGCATTATGAAAAGTATGGTGAAGATTCATTCCAGCCAATTAAAACACCTTTGGAAGGAGAAGAGTTTTTACTTAAACCAATGAATTGTCCTCATCACTGTGAAATTTATAATAACAAACCACATTCATATAAAGATCTTCCATTGAGATATTCTGAATTCGGTACTGTTTACAGATATGAACAGAGTGGTGAATTACATGGTTTGACAAGAGTAAGGGGTTTTACTCAGGATGATGCACATATTTTTTGTCGTCCCGATCAGGTAAAGGAAGAATTTATCAAAGTTATTGATATTGTTCTTTATATATTTAAAACTTTGAAATTTGACAATTATCTTGCACAGGTTTCTTACAGAGATCCTGATAACAAAGCAAAATATATAGGTACAGAAGAAAATTGGGAAAAAGCCGAAAAAGGTATATTAGAGGCTGTCCAGGAAAAAGGACTAAAATATTTTATTAAAACAGGTGAAGCTGCTTTCTATGGCCCAAAACTTGATTTTATGGTTAAAGATGCATTGGGTAGAAAATGGCAGTTAGGAACAATTCAGGTTGATTACAATCTTCCTGAAAGATTTCAGCTGGAATATACCGGTAGTGATAATCAGAAACATAGACCGGTTATGATACACAGAGCACCATTTGGTTCAATGGAAAGATTTGTAGCAATATTGCTTGAACATACAGGAGGAAATTTTCCACTTTGGCTAACATCTCAGCAGGTTGTCATATTACCTATAAGTGAAAAGTTTATTGAATTTGCTAAAAAAATTAAAGATATATTAAATAATTACGATATTCGCAGCGAAATTGATGAACGTAATGAGAAAACAGGTAAAAAAATAAGGGATGCTGAAATTGCTAAAATACCATATATGTTGATTTTGGGCGAAAAAGAAGAAGCAGAAGGTAAGGTATCTGTAAGAAAGCATGGAAGCGGTGATATGGGGGAATTTTTAATAAATGATTTCGCTGAACTTATAAAACAGGAAGTATTAAAAGAAATAGAATAAACAATATAAATAAATAGAGTATTAACTAAAATTAGGAGGATTAAACATAGCAACAAATTTATCTGATAAGCGTACAGAACGTAAAAAGGACAACAAGTTTCAGCACAGAATTAATGAAGAAATTACGGCACCTGTTATTAGAATAGTTGGTGACAATGTAGAACAAAAAATTGTAACTATAAGGGAAGCATTGAAAATTTCAGAAGAAATGGGTCTTGACCTTGTAGAAATTTCTCCTGCTGCTTCTCCACCTGTTTGCAGGATAATTGATTATATGAAATTCCTTTATGAACAAAAAAAGAAAATGAAGGAAATTAAATCTAATCAAGCTAAAATAGTTGTAAAAGAAATACGCTTTGGCCCTAATACTGATGAACATGATTTTAATTTTAAATTAAAACATGCTATAAAATTCCTTGAAGAAGGAGATAAAATCAAAGCGGATGTGTTTTTTAAAGGTCGTTCAATTTTATATAAAGAACAGGGTGAAGTAATACTTCTGAAATTTGCTGATGCTCTTGAAGAATATGGTAAAGTTGAACAATTGCCAAAACTTGAAGGAAAAAGGATGATGATGCTAATATCTCCTAAGAAAAAATAAA
>JAUZOY010000260.1 GCA_030706235.1 Bacteroidota bacterium
AAATACTTAAACCAACTTCTGGAATTACCTGTTCATTAGCAACTTTTATAGATTTATCTGAAAACCAAACTTTACGATTCTGAGCATTTCCACCGTTGGGAATAAAATCAAGTTCCCACCCTGCTTCATTTAAACCAATAGTAGGATCAGAAGTTGTTTTTGTTGGAAGAAATTTTAAAGTAAAATCACCACCTAAAACATTTAATGGATCTACTACTTTAACATTAACAGGACCTTCGGAATTCTTATATTCAGGAGTTAAAATTTTACCATCAGATAAAATTTTATTAATTGAAGCATCTGTTAATTCCAATATTTGTCCACCATTACCCTGACCTTCAATTCTTGTTATTTTTGGACCAAAGCCATAATCTGACTGCATAATTGTACCATTATTTTCTGCTTCAGGTATATGTGGTACAGCTGAAACAGGTAAAATTTGTCCTGTTGCACTCTTTCTGCTTGCTTTATAAGGTGTCTTTTGACCTAATAAACCATTCAGTATAGTTGGATCATCACTATATGGTAAATATTGATTATAAGCATATGCAATTGCAATAAAATAATATTTTTTATTATTTACCAAACTTTTATCTCCAGTCGAAAATAAATCTTCAGAAACAACAAATGTATGAGAAATTCCTTTATCAGCTCCATCAACTTCCTGAACAGGTACATTAGCATTTAAAGAAGCATCATGTGTATAATTTATTAGTTTTGAAATGCCATTTTTAATATCGCATTGTGCAACCAATCTTGCAAGACTTACATCATGAAGATCAGAAACTGATACATTAGCATTTGCAAGCTGATAAATCTGATAACCTTCAAATCTATATAAAGAATCATAACCTTTCCCATTATGAGCAGTTCTGTAATCGGCTGGAGTTACAATATTGAAATCAAATTCTTTATATTTTTCATGATAATTATTTGAAAGAACATTTTCATTTGATAAAGTTAAAATTAACTTTCTGTTAAGTTCAGTAATAGTTAAATCCGGAGCATCAGGACCATTTACTACTTTAAAACAATTATCAAATAATCTTTGACATTTATCATCAGCAACTTTTAACAACTGCACTGAAGCCCAAGCACCTCCGGCAGAAGCTCTTGCCCAAGGTATACCAACTGTAATGTAATTAACTGCACCGGGTTCAAGTGTAAATGGACCAGCAGATTGCATATATCTTCTATCACCTGGCTTATTATTATTGGTTTTTTCAGACCAAGGAGCTTGCGGCACACCTCCGGTACCCCATCCTCTAGGATCTGTATCATCAGGAAACATATAATCACATTCAGGACCTTTTGCTTTAGGATCGGAATAATGTCCTGTACCACCATATAACATTTTAGTTCCGTCTTTCCATATACTTCTCAATAAATTATAATATTCAATAGCTGTAGAAGGGTCAGTTATAGCATTATTTGGATTACCATATGAAGGATTTGAGTGATATACAAATCTTCTCATTCCAAACCTTTCATTATCAACAATACCATCACCAAAACCTTCACCATTAATACTGGCTAAAGTATATTGATCATTTTTATAAGTCATTGTAGCAGAATATGCCGGATTATCAATACCATCTTTATCCATATATGGACCCTGAAAGAAATCAGAACCACAAGCAGGTGGATTTGCACCATAATGTGTTTCAAGTCCGGTACCATCATAATCATCTCCATTATATCCATAAGCTAATCCTCTGGTAACATCACAACCAACAAAATCATCCTGTGCATCACCTATATCAGTGTCAATCCATTGACTAAAAAATGTTTGAGTTAATGTATAAGTAGATCTGTTTATCAACTTATAATTATAAAAGGTCATATTATTTATGTCGTCATTTGTAGAGAAAGCAAAAGCTTGAGCTCGTATTTCCATACCAATCGGAGAACCATTTGTCTGAGTATGAACATTACCTTTGTCATTAAATACCCACCATAATGTTTTATCACCAAATAACATATTATCACTACAAGGATTTTTTCCATCTATATCAAAAGCTGGGTAATCCCCATCCTGCCAATTATATATACCATCACCATTTTTATCAACAAAAGGAGCTAAAAACTGATCCTGTCCTTTAGTAACATCACCATTTCCAGGCCATTCTTTAATTACCTGTGTTACTTTACTTGCATCTGTAACAAATTGAGCAACTTCATTTCTTGTAATTGCAAAATGACGGTCATATTTTTTACAAGTTGTAGCATCTACTGATGCCGTTCCATCGGTAGTTAATGGACCAGGCCAAAAATCATTTCCACTATTTCTATAAGTTTGAGCACAAACTTTTAACTGGCCATTAATATCAATTCCACCAATCCATAATGAAGCTGAAAACATTGAACATGTTTTACCTGTCGCTGGTATAATGTATTTTGGAACAGATTTCAAATCCCACCACATATCTCCACCTGTCATGATAACAGTTCTTACATTATTTACATACAATTCCGTTGATGCAGTTGCAGGAAAACATGCTTCCGCATCCATTCTTGCAGGATTAGCTTTTTCTGAATTTTTTATATTTACCGGATTTCTGCTAAATGCATTAAAATTTAAACAGACAATTAAAGCAATTAAAACTGAACTTAATATAGATTTCATATTATTAAATATTATTTTTTTCTCCATTAATTTAAATTGAAATATCATAAAAATTAAAAAGCGATTGTCATACCAATTCTTGTAATTCTAGGCAAACTATAATTAAAAGGATTATTTACAGCAAGTTCATATTGTTGTCTGTATGCAATTTCATCTGTTTGAGTTCTAATTGCATTCTGATATTCTGCTGCTGCAAGATATCCGTCATCTTTAGCACTTCCTGTTGCTCTGTAAACTCCAAGAATATTTTTTTGTATTCAATATATTCGTCATAGTTATATATACATTCAAATATGCTTCCTTAGTCTTACTTCCTTCTTTCTTGCCTCCCCATCTTAAAACAAAGTCTCTGTCTAATTTTCCATCTATTCTAAATGACCAAGGTAATCTTGCACCATTTATTGAACCTTGTAATAAAGTATTTGCGCCACCTAATATTGCAGATACTATATTGCTTTGCTTACTATATGGAGTACCTGAACCACCTGTAACTGTAAAATTTACACCGGTATTTTGTAACAATAAAATTGTATTAGTTTTATCAGTACCTTTAATTTATCTTGTCCATGTAGGACCGTTATAATCTTTTCCACCATCAAATCGGTAATCAACTACAATTGAAATATTGTGTCTTCTATCATAATTCAAAGGATTTGTAGTTCTTAAGTTTGGTTGACCGGTTGCAATCAAACTTGCTGCAGAAGCAGCATTTGAACCGGTACCATCTGCAAATTGCATTGTGTAGTTAGCTTTCAACCAAAGATTTTTTGTTCTTCTTTTATCATATGAAAATGTAAAACCTTTTACAGTACCAAAGTCGATATTTCCATATGTAGTATATTGAGCAGGGTATGCACCATAAATTCTAACCTGCTGAGACATATTTCTCATTTCCCTGTAGTAAGTTGAAATTTTTATTGAAGATGTATTTGTAAGTTTTTGCTGGAATCCTAACTCATATTCTCTTGTTTGTTCAGGTTTCAAATCAGGATTACTAATTACATTAGTTCTGTTTTGAATGAATAAATAATCTGTTAAACTTAAACCGGCACCTGAAGTTGGTCTTTTTGACATTACATCATAATGAGCAAAAAACAAAGCTTCGTCTGATATTGGGAAAGAAAATGAAATTCTTGGCATATATGTAACCTGTGGAGTATAATCTTTAAATGCCTTAGAATTTATTACTGTGTTATCAGGATTTACAAGATATGGTAATACACCTGTAGAAGAAGCTATCAGATTAGGATCTGTAATTTGAATTCCCTGTGCATTATACCAGTTTGAACCACTTCTATAACCTAAAATCTGGGTAGGATCTTTCAACTGATTAACATATACTACATAGTCACTTCCAATATTTGAAGGATGAGTAACAGCACTTCCGCCAATAGTTTTAACTTCACCGGCTGTTCTGGTTTCATATAATGAATATTGATCTTTAAGAACTGACTGATTTGCATCAAATCTGTCAACACGTAATCCGACATTAAATATAAGATCTTTGAAAGCAAATTTGTCCTGAATATATCCTGCCATATAAATAGGTTCATACGCACCTATTGATCTTATGAAATTTCCATATTGATCTTTAGCAGTAAAGAAATCATCAATTGTAGGTTGTTTACTGAGAGCTTTCCCGGTATAGTCATAACCGGCGTAACCTACATATGAATTACCTGTATTTAATAGTTCATCAGCACTAAACAT
>JAUZOY010000261.1 GCA_030706235.1 Bacteroidota bacterium
ATTAATATTGTAATAAATTTGAATTTTCTAAGCATAGCATTGATGTTTTATTAATGTTTATATATTGTAAACAAAAATAATCCACTTTTTTTTTAACAAAATAGTGTTTTGTACCTGAATAAAAACAATTTGATGTTTTTATTTGTTTCTCTTTTGAGAAGATTAAAAAAAAATGGGTGATTTTACTTATTTAAACAAAATTAATTGAAAATTATTTTTGTTGGTGCTAAGTTTTTCTATTTAATTTTGATATGTTTTGATTCCGTTACTGCTGATGCAACAAACAAACCTATTGCTCCGCCGGAAATATTGGATTTTATATTAGCCGGAGGGGCATCGAACAAACCCCCGCGCCATGCAGTTTCAAACATCATGGACATATAAAAATCATAAGCATCTTTTGTAATTGAATAAGTTTTTATAAAAGCTGAGTCTCCTTCGTTAAGCCGAATATTATCCATTTCAAATCCATTGATATAATTTCCATCAACTTCACTATCGTCTGTGAATATTGCATTTTTTACTGTGTCAGTCTTTATTTGGTTATTTACATAGGTATGCCATAAATAATAATCTCCTTTCCCAAGAGGTTCCTGGGCATACATTAATAAATGATAGTTCTTATCATCTCTTGTTTTTTTATAACCAAGAGAATCAATACTAACACTTCGTCTCATAGTAGATACTGATGTGTATTCTTTTTCATTATATTTAATTTTAAGTGTATAGGTGTTTCCAATTTTGCCATTAACATTTGACTCGGTTTGATATATGCCGGGAGATGATTCTTTTAATTTATATAAGTTACCTTCATTATCAGTGATAGTTACTATGGCTCCGCTCACATTAGGCGCGGGTTGGTTGTAAAAATAGCTTGTAGAAAGACTTAATTTAACTGTATGTGCTTTCATTTCGTTAGTAATCATGCCATTAACTACAAGTATAGGGTCAGTGGTTTTAAGATCAAGATTTATTTTTTCTTCACAACCTGTTAAAAAAACAATTATTGACAGATTTAATAAAATTGAAAATATGTTATTTTTTTTTGTTGAATTTGTCATAAACAATGTTTTAATAAATATAAATAATTGTTGATATTGCTAATTAAAAATGGAAATTATATGTTATTGAAGGAATTGTTGCGTAAATCCAAAGCTTGTAAGCTGCTGTATTTTGGGGATTATCTTCGTCAGGTTTGAAGTTTATCTGGTATGCATTTTTTTGATAATATGCATTGTAAATAGAAAAATTTATATCCCAGAAATATTTTCTGTTTTCAATTTTCTTGGCTTTTAAAGTTGCTGAGAGGTCAAGTCGATGATATGCAGGAAGTCTTTCTCCATTTCTGTCAGAATATATTGGAACAGACATGCCATCTATTACCGCCTTTCCTACAGGCATAGTAACGGCACTTCCTGTGTTGAATACCCAATTTGCAGAAAAATTCCATCTTTCATTGAGGTCATATGAAAGAACTACTGAAATATCATGTGTTCTGTCGTATCTTGAAGGAAAGGTTTTTCCATTGTTGATTTCAGGAATATTTCTTTCTGTCTTTGAAAGAGTATAACCTAACCATCCTGTAAATTTACCTTCCTGCTTTTTTATAAGAAATTCCATCCCATATGACCATGTTGTTCCTATTCTTAATTCACCTTCGATTTTTTTATTCAGGAAAAGCATTGCATGGTCTTTATAGTCAATTTGATTCTGCATATATTTATAATATACTTCCAAAGATGTTTCAAACATATTCTTTTTTAAATTTTTGAAATAACCCAAAGCAACCTGATCAGCGAGTTGAGGCTTTACATTTGGACTGCTTGGAATCCATATATCGAAGGGAGTCGAGGATGTTGAGTTAGATATGAGATTTAAGTACTGGCGTGTACGGTTGTAACTGGCCTTTAAAGAACTGTTTTCTGTCAGAGAATATTTGGTTCCTATCCTTGGCTCTAATCCTTCCAAACCTGAATATGTATTGAATATTTTACCTTTTGAGTAAACTGTTGAATCAATAGAGTTGTGATTTTTATTATAATTATAAATTGTAGCAGGTCCTATATTTTGAAAAATTGAGTAGCGTAATCCATATTGTAAAGTTAAATTAGCACCGATTTTTTGTTCATTTGAAATGTAAAGAGCAGATTCCAAAGCATATAATAATGGTAATTTAATTGCGTTTAGTGCTGATTGTTCTCCGTTAGGTTCTGCATCTCCCGGATTAAAGGTATGATAAGTTGATGAAAAACCATAGCGAAATGTATTATCAGGATTTAGGTAATCAGTAAAGTCATATTTCAGAGAAATGTCTTCGATCTTGGATCTCCAGGTAAATGAATTGATCCCTATGTCACTACCCAATGAATAATCATAATTACTGTATACTAATGTTAGATTTGAAAATAATTTATCGCTGAACAGATGGTTCCATCTTGCTGTAGTTGTTGTATTACCCCAATTCATATAAACAATATTACTGAGTTTAAATACATCTCGTCCAAAATAACCGGAAACAAAAAGCCTGTTTTTATCATTAAAGATATAGTTTAACTTTGCATTAAGATCATAAAAAAATAATTTGCTCTTTTGTGTCATTTCATTAGTAGCGAGAGGAAGAAAAATATCGGCATAAGTTCTTCTTCCTGAGATAATAAAAGAACATTTGTCTGGGACAATAGGCCCTTCTACAGTCAGACGACTTGATATAAGTCCGACGCCACCTGATACACTTAATTTTTTCATATTCCCATCTTTCATATGTATATCCAAGAGTGAAGATAAACGTCCTCCATATTGAGCCGGAATACCCCCTTTGTAAATCTGAAGATCTTTTATAGCATCAGGATTAAAAACTGAGAAAAAGCCTAATAGATGTGAAGCATTATAAACAGGAGCTTCGTCGAGCAATACTAGGTTCTGGTCTACACCTCCTCCTCTTACAAAAAAGCCATTACCTCCTTCACCTGCAGATTTTATTCCTGGAAGCAATAGAATAGATTTTATTACATCTACTTCTCCTAATACTGCTGGTATTTTTTTTATAGCATCCATTTTTAGATTTACATTGCTCATTTTTACCTCTTCAATGTTTTCATCTGTTTTCTTCTCCGTAATTACTATCTCTTGTAAATTTTTTTGATTTGCAGTCAGTTCAATATCAATTTTGGTGTTTTTATTCAGATTAACAGATTGACTAAAACTGTTGTATCCTATGAATGAAACAGTAAGATTATATTGTCCTTTGTTAATAGTTATGGAATAAAAACCATACATATTTGTCGTTGCCCCTGTTTTCAATTCGGGAATATAAATACCGGCGCCTATTAATTCTTCGCCTGTATTCTTGTCTTTAATATGACCACTGATAGTGATTTTTTGAGCTAAACAATAGTTTGCTGTAATAAGTGAAATAAAAATGAAGGCTACCACCCTGATGAGTCTTCTCATATAAATATGCGCTATTTTATTGAAATTTTTTTGCAATATTACAATAATAATACAATACTACCTTATAAGGGGGTGTCCCTTCTTTTAATGAAAAATTTGTATCTGGTGTATCAGTATATACATAGAAAAATATGGCAATTAAATTTTTTGATTAGAATATTTTTGTAAAAACATGTATATTTACCTGTTTATTAATTTGAAAATGTCTTAAAATGTGATTATATTTGTGATGAAAATTAGAAAATAATATTCAAATAAGCCTGTATGTTTAGTTATTAAAAACTTTTATTTGTTATTCAATAATATACATTGAAAGATGTGTAAAGTTACTTAGAGTATTTTATTATCATCGTTTAAAAATTAATAAAAATGAAAAGAATACTATTTGTTATCGCAATTTTGATAAATGGATCAGTGTATGTTTATGGTCAAACTGTAGGAGATTTCCAATCAAGGCAATCAGGTAACTGGAACGATTATAATACATGGAACAGGTGGAACGGCAGCTCATGGGTTGCAGCTATTTCAGGTCAAACTCCCGGTGCTGCAAATTCAGCTACAATTCAAAGCAGCCATATAATAACTATAAATGTTGCTGCAGCATGTACAAACCTTTCAATAGATGGAATCTGGTCAAACACAGGTAATTATACGGCTGCAATTTCGGGAAATCTGACTGTAAATTCAGGGGCGACGTTTACTGCCGGAACAGGTGTTTATACTTTATCTGGTACAACTAAAACGATAGGAGGCACAATAACTTCATTAACTATTCCTTCTCTTACCATTTCGGGTTCATATACAAATAATCTGACAGGTTCCGGCTTG
>JAUZOY010000262.1 GCA_030706235.1 Bacteroidota bacterium
CCATTTTCTGAATCATATTTTATGATCTATAAGAATGATTTTAATCATTTAATTTTAACATAGGTTAAAATTAAAATGGCGGTTGTTATAGCAGAAAGAGCCATCGAATAGACAGATGAATTAAGACCAAAATTTTTATATTTGTCAGGTTCGATATAAACTATATCATTCGGCAATAAATAAAAAGCTTCGGAGGATAGTACATCTTTTTTTGTCAGATCTAGTCTGTAACTCTTACTTCCATTGGGGGTTGAACGCAAAACAAGAACACTATGCAAACTTGCAACATCGGAAATCCCATTAGCCAAACTAATAGCCTCTAAAATATTTATATATTTATTATAATTGTGATAAACACCAGGATTTCGAACTTCTCCCAAAATACTTATCTTAAAAGTTAATACCTTTATTGTCACTGTCGTACCTTTATAATATTCTTCAACTTTTTTTTGTACTTCTAATTTTGCTTCTTCTTCTGTTTTGTCAGCAACGTGAACTTCACCTATTAATGGTAAATATATCATACCCTTAGAATCAACCTGGTAGCCATTCAAATATTGGCCGGTGAGATCCCCATAATTTGATTGTGTTCCATACATGCTTGACTTTGACGGACTGAAAAGAAGATCAACATCCGGATTTGAAGACTGAACGTTAATGTATAAATTATCATCAGGCTTAATCCTATATTCCGGTGGTTTGACTACAACTTTATTCAATTCATGATCGCCTAAATTTTGAAATAATTTCATATCCCTGGTAGATCTGCATGAACTAAGACCAAGGGTAATTAAAAAGATAATAAATATTTTTTTTTTCATAAAAAAAAGAATTAAAAGGACTATTACTATTTTATGTTAATATAATAATTTACTGTGCTATAATAGCAGCATAGTGTACAATTATCATGGTTTAAAATCAAAGATGTTGATCTTATAATCCAATTCTTCAAATCTTGAATTTTGTGAAAAAAATTCTGGTACTAAATCTTTCATTCTGGCAACAATCATTTGATCTGACTCATCTGATAATTTAAGCAGCATTTCAGAAATCTTATTATTTACTTCTTCATATATCTGAGATCGACCCCTTGCAATCAAGATTTTATCATTTAACGTAGATTTACAATTCTCTTTAGAAGTTAACAGCTCTTCGTATAATTTTTCTCCTGGTCGTAAACCAGTAAATACGATTTTAATATCCTTATTGGGTTCATATCCTGCTAAAGAAATCATTTTCTCAGCCAGATCATAAATTCGAACAGGTTTACCCATATCGAAAAGAAAAATTTCGCCACCACTCCCCATGAAACCGGCCTCAAGAACCAATTGACTCGCTTCAGGAATAGTCATAAAAAAACGTGTTATATCTTTATGGGTGATGGTTACAGGCCCTCCTCTTTCAATTTGTTTTTTAAAAACCGGCACAACTGAGCCATTAGACCCGAGAACATTACCAAAACGTGTAGTAATAAACTGAGTTTTTATATCTTCAAGTTGAGAAAGCGATTGAACATATATTTCACAAATTCTCTTTGAAGCTCCCATTACATTGGTTGGGTTCACCGCTTTGTCTGTTGAAATCATAACAAATCTATCAACCTCAAATTCAACTGACAAATCCGCAAGTATTTTCGTTCCACCAACATTATTTTTTACAGCTTCATAAGGATGATCCTCCATCAGAGGAACATGTTTATATGCAGAAGCATGATAAACTATATCAGGGTATTCGGTTGCAAATATTTTACGCATTCTGGTTGAATCGGTAATATTTGCGACAATTATAGAAATAACACTATTTTTAAAATTTGCTTTTATTTCATTTTGTAGTTTAAAAAGTTCAGATTCAGCCTGATCTATTAATATGATTTTTTTTGGCTTAAACTGAGTTATCTGTCGTACAATTTCAGAACCAATGGAGCCGGCAGCACCCGTAACCATAACCGTTTTGCCCGATAATCCATTAGAAATTTTTCTTATATCAATCAAAATTGGTTCTCTGCCAAGGAGATCATCTATGTTAATATTTTGAACATTTGCCTTTCTTCTTGGAAAATTTAGCCATGTCGAGATTTCCTGGATTTCCTTAACCTTTATACGCTTTTCCAAGCAAAGGTTAATAAATTCAACTTTTTTCTCTTTAGATATTTCAAAATCATTGACAGCGATAATTATATCATTAATGTTCTGCTCTTTAACAATTTGTTTAAATGTTTTGGATACCGAATAAACCGGTATGCCTTCCAATCTTTTTCCAACAAAGTTTGGATTATCGTCGATAAAACCAATAATATGGTAATTGTAAGCGTCATCTCTTTCAATTACAGATCTCGCCATAAGACCTAAACAACCAGCACCAAAAACAAGTGTTTTTCTCGTTTTAACCGTTCCTTGAAGAAGATAGCTACCAACATATCTTATAATCATTCTCAGGAATACTAAAATGAATCCCGATATGAAAAAATGAATAATTATTTCGGGAAATAGAACTTCTCTCTGATTATGTTGTATTAAAAAAGAATTGAACAAACTTAAAATCAGAAGACCTAAGGAACATAGGCATTGTACAAAAATTACAATTAAAAAATCCTGAATTGTTGAATGCCTGATAATATTATGATGCGGCTTTACAATTAAATAAGCTGTAATAAATATCACTCCAGCTAAAAAAAGTTTTAGACTATGAGCATACAAAATATCTGTAATAGACTCTTTTTGCCAGAAAGCTAGGATTATAATAAAATAGACAGACCATATTATAGCTATATCCAAAATAAAAATAATCCATCGGGGAGCAATATTTTTTTCGAAAATCCGCTTAAAAGATTCATACATAACTTTAAAATTTATCTTTTTAACAGAAGCTTGATTGTATCACATATAAAATCCAGTTTACTTTTATTAAGTTCAGGATAAATGGGCAAAGAAACCGTTCCTTTCCAAATTTTTTCTGTATTGGGAAAATTATCAGGTTTTAGATTGTATCTTTTTCTATAATATTCTAAATGATGAATAGGTTTATAATGAACAGAAACTCCAATCCCCCGTTCTGATATCTGATTTATAAAATCATTTCTAGAAATTCCGGATTCTGGCCTGATAATAATTGGAAACAAGTGCCACGCATGACCTTCATGCGGCCCATAACATATGGGCAAATCAATTTCTTGAACCTGAGATAAAAATTTGTAATAATGTTCCGCGCAACGCTGCCTTTCGGCTCTAAAATATTCTGCTCTTTCCAACTGAGCGAGCCCTACGGCAGCGTTCAGGTCGGGCATATTATATTTAAATCCCGGGGCAACCACATCATATTCCCATGAAGAGTGATCAGATGTAAACCGGTTCCAAATATCTCTATTAATTCCATGCAGACGCATTATTTTTACTCTTTTATAAACCTCTTCATTATCTGTTAGAAGCATCCCGCCTTCACCGGTTGTAATAGTTTTATTGGCGTAAAAGCTAAAACATGTTACATCGCCATAAGAACCAATATATTTAGAACCACATTTTGTCGGAAATGCATGGGCTGCATCCTCTATTATTTTTATGTTATTTTGGCGGCATATGTCCAGAATACCTTCGTGTTCAGGAGTAACCATTTTTGCTGCTTGACCAGCATAATGCACCAGAATTAAAGCTTTAATATCTGAATTTTGCTTTAGGGCATCCTTTAATATAGCGGGTGTAATAAGCCCTGTTCCATAATCAACATCTATTAAGACAGGATCAGCTCCCACATACCGTAAAACTTCGGCTGAGGCGGTAAAAGTTAACGAGGGTACTAAAACTTTATCGCCTTGACCTATGCCCACTGCTTCAACTGCCAAATGCAAAGCAGCGGTACACGAATTTACGGCACATGCAAATTTTGCGCCGACATATTCAGCAATTTTTTTTTCAAAAGAGATAGTCTTGGATGCGGTTGTCAGCCATCCACTTTCAAGAACCTCTGTGATATATTTTAATTCATTACCATTTATTGAAACAACCGAAAAAGGAATATTCATTTAGATTTTATTTAAATATAATAACATATAATGTCTTTATAATTATTTTATAATCAGACATGCAATTATGCTCTTTTTCATATTTCTCATATAAATGAAGCTTTTGCGGTAGTATTTCTTCAATATAAGTTTTTTGTGGATTTGGAGATTTAATAAGGATTTCCTCTTCATTTCTAAATTCAATAGAAGCGTAATCCGTAATTCCGGGCTTAACCCTAAGGAC
>JAUZOY010000263.1 GCA_030706235.1 Bacteroidota bacterium
ACTGGTTGGATTTATCAGATGTGTTGCATTCTGATCAAATATATTATAATCTATGCCATCTTTTGCTGTTCCGCCTATGCTTATATTAAATGTCCTGCTAACATTCTTTTCCTTAGCCGGTTTTTTAAATGTCACATATGGCATCGAACAACCTTTATACCCATATTTCGTGCTTATATATGTTTTTGTAAATCCGTTATTTCTTTTTATATCAGGACTTGATAAACTGTTGGCTTCTAATAGAACCCCTGAATCATAATAATAATCTTTTACATCAGTAATAGCAAGTTTTATATGGTATTTCTGACAGGCATTAACATTAGATATCGCTGTTAATACTGTAGTAAATCCATTATATGTAATATATTGTCCAGTTAAATTGTCAATATAATATTTTTTATATTTATCATAACCCGAAACATTATTAATATTATTAATCGAAACTGGCAAATTGGTTCCGGGAATTATTGCAATATTTTTTCCACTTAACCCCGGATCATTTGTTATTCCGGGACCACTTATTAAAAACACAAATACATCATTATAACCCTGACCTACCCAATCAGGATATTCCTCAGATGCAAAAACATATCTGAATGATATGGTATCTGATGATGGAACAAAATCAAAAGCTATTATACTTGCATCATAGGTACTATCTAAGGTTGTCTTTGCTATCTTTGCCAGATCGGCATCTCCGGGTTTTTTAATAGGACTTGATGCAAGAGTATTGGCATTACCAATTATTTTATTTACATCACCTGTAGAAAGTATTATCCCATCAGTTATCCCAATTTTACTTTGATTGTTTTTATCTTTAAAATGACCTCTTTGAACCGCTGCTCCCTGGGATGTAACATTACTTACAGTTACTCCACCTCCAACTAAAACCCGCTTAATCAATGAATCAGGGATCTGTGTAGTACTTACACTTAATTGAGCAAATGAAAACTCAACAAATAATAAGCAATAGCACACAGATACAATTTTCAGAAAGGTTTTAGATATTTTATTTAAATATTGCAATTTGTTATGCTAAGATACTGAAAATAATACTTATCATTTCAAAATAAAGTTACAAAATTAGTACTTTATTTTAATTATCAGACAATTATTAATAAATTAAGGTTGCTTGCTTCTATAAGTATTTTTGATTAATTATACCGGAAAAAACTTATTACTTCTATTTCAATACAACTCTTGAAAGAACATCTGATATTGTTTTTTTAATCATTATCAATTGCATTTGTTTTTCAAGTAATTCAAGTGTATCATCACTATTATTTTTCGCTTTAATCTCTTTCTGAATTTCACTTATCATTTCGTTTATTCTGTTAAGTTTAAATGAATTTATAAGGTTGATTACTGCATCATCCAGAACCATATCCTCACTCGTAATATAGACATTGTGTTTTTCAGTCCATTTGCTGCTCAAATGATAGGGATTATAAATAATATTTGTGCAGGTTTCAGATATTTCTTTATTTTGATGAAATATAAAATAATTCTGATCTGGTATCACTCCATTTTCAATTCCTGAAGAAAATTCATCCAAAATTGCCTTATAGATAGGTGTTTGAAGAGTAAGTCCGTCATTATTAAGATCATTTATAATATAAGAGGCAACTTTATATGATAACATTACATCATGACCGAATTCGTCTTTTGATGGAAAATTAATTTCATTGTTACCATAAAATAATAAGTATTTTATTATCTCTTTTTCATGATATTCATTACTACTATTTACTAAATCGAATTGTTTTTCTGTATGAACTGTATCTTCTAAAACTTCTGAAATAACATCTTCTTTTTCTTTTTCTTGTTTTAACCTTGAAAACTTACTTCTGAGATATTTATTAAGTTCATTTAAAAGTGTTTGTTCTTCAACATCAAGCATTTCACTACATTCATGAATATACAGTGAGCGCGTTATAGGTTCCGGTATAATAGCAACAGAAGAAATTATTTCTTTTATCAAAGCAGCTTTTTTTACAGGATCGTTCTGAGTATCCTTAAGCAACAAATTTGTTTTAAACTTTATAAAGTCTTTTGCATTGTTTGCAATAAAATTCTTTACTATTTCAGAACTGTTTTTACGGGCAAAAGAGTCCGGATCTTCTTTATCTTCAAACAAAACAATTTTAACATTCATTCCTTCCTCAAGAATCATGTCAATTCCTCTAAAAGAAGCTTTTATTCCTGCATCATCGCCATCATACAGAATAGTAATATTATTAGTATACCTGTGAATCAGTCTGATTTGTTCTGTAGTTAGTGAAGTCCCCGATGAAGCCACAACATTTTCTATTCCGGTCTGGTGAAGTGAAATCACATCTGTATATCCTTCCACCAGATAGCAATTATCCTGTTCTATAATTGATTTTTTTGCAAAATATATTCCGTAAAGAATATTACTCTTGTGGTATATTTCTGTCTCCGGAGAATTTACATATTTTGCTTTGGATTTATCACTTGTTAAAATTCGTCCCCCAAAAGCAATCACCCTTCCGGTAATATTATGAACCGGGAAAATTACTCTGCCTCTGAAGCGGTCGATAAGTTCATCATCCTTTTTATATGAAATTCCAGATTTAATAAGATATTCAGGATTGTAACCATTCGATAATGCATTTTTTGAAAACTCAGAATATTTATCAGGATTATATCCTAATTGAAATTTACGGATAATATCCTCATTAAATCCTCTTTCCTTAAAATAGGACATTGCAATTGAAAGACCTTCTTCCGTGTCAAACAATACTGAACTAAAATACTTCTGTGCAAAAGCATGCACAATATAGAGACTTTCTTTCTCGCTATTTTTCTGAATTTCCTCAGGAGAAAAATCAGTATGTTCTTCAGCAATCTCTATATTGTATTTATGTGCAAGGTATCTGAGAGCTTCAGGATATGAAATTTTTTCATGCTCCATAATAAAGTTCACAGAATTGCCGGCTTTACCACATCCGAAACATTTGAAAATTCCTTTTGTCGGAGAAACTGTAAACGAAGGTGTTTTTTCATTATGAAAAGGACAAAGACCTATCATATTGACACCTCTTTTTTTAAGAGAAACAAAGTCACCTACAACCTCCTCAATACGGCAAGCTTCAATTATATTATCGATAGTTTCTTTGTTTATCATTTTTTCGGTGCCTCTTTCTTATCCTGTTCTTTTTTTATTTCTTTAATTTTTTTCCCGTTTTTCATTACTGAAGTATAAATAACTTCACCTTTTTTATCATAATAAATAACTTTTCCTTCAGCTACTCCTTTTTTGTTTGTTCCTTCAGCTTTAACTACTCCGGTTTGATAGAAATCTTTCCATTTACCATCAGAAAATCCTTCTGAATAAGTTTCTTCTCGGAATTTTGAACCACGATTGTCATAAAATTCCCATTTCCCTGTCTTTTTATCATTTCGGAATGCACCTTTCTCCATTAGATAAGTGTTTTCAAACCATTCTGTATATAGCCCGTTTTTTTTGCCTTCCTTATAATTAGTCTCTGAAATAAGATTTCCCTTTTCAGTATAAGATCTTGCATAGCCGTCATTAAGTCCATTTTTATACTCTGTCTCAAATCTCGGTTTACCATTTTCCCAGAACCCCTTCCAAAGTCCATCAAGTTTACCCATTACGAATTCACCGGTTTCTTTTAACTGACCATTTTTATACCATGAGTTCCAGATGCCATCTTCCATCCCATCTTTAAAATTTCCTTCTCTTTCTTTTTCTCCCGTTTCATACCATGCAATCCATCTACCTGACTTTTTCCCTTTCACAAAATTACCTTCTTTCCATTTTTCTCCGGTTTCATACCAATATACCCATAAACTGTCCTGCAAACCGCTTCTGAAAAGCCCACGGCTTCCTTGCTTTCCATTAATATCATAAAAAGTCCAGATACTATCCTGTTTCCCGTTAATATTTTTCCCAATCATATCAGGATTTCCATTATGATGCCACCATCTTATTATACCATCCGATTTTCCCTGTTTATAATAGCCTTCAGATTCTTTCTGACCATTGTCATGCCATGTAGTGAATTTTCCTTCCCTAAGGTTATTTTTATAGAAAACTATTTCCTTAACCTTCCCATTGGGATAATAAGTTGTAAAAGTTCCTTCTTTTTTATCATTAACTATTAACCCTTCCGTTTCTTTTTGCCCATCTGAATACCATGTATTATAAGTTCCTTTATCATGATCTA
>JAUZOY010000264.1 GCA_030706235.1 Bacteroidota bacterium
ACAGTTTTATTATCGAGAAGCTCTTTTGCTTTTTTAATTACTTCAATCATTGAATACCTCCTTCTTCTTCTGTAAAGACAAATTTAGACAGTTGCTGATAATTTTTGAAGGGTCCCATTTCCTTAATTTTCTTAGATGTATTGTTAACCACTTCTGCCCATTTAGCACCTTCAGCAGCAGAAACCCAGGAAAATTGAATTCTTTCAGTATCGATTCCTGCAAATTGAAGAACATGACGGAAAGTCATCCATCGCCTTCTTGCATGGAAATTTCCAGAAGTGTAATGGCAATCGTTAGGATGGCAACCAGACACTATAATTCCATCAGCACCCTGAGCGAATGCTTTCATTATCAAATTATAATCTATTCGACCTGTACACGGGAAACGTATGATTTTTACATTTGGAGAATATTTTATTCTGCTTGTTCCAGTGAGGTCTGCCCCGGCGTATGTACACCAGTTACATACAAAAGCAACTATTTTAGGTTCGAATTCTGACATTTTTTGTTATAGTTTACGGTTAATGTTTAAAAATTTAACAATTAACATCTTATATTATGATTCCTTATTCCTCTTTAATTTCCAGTAATTAGGATTACAAATAGTAGTCCATTGATTCCAGTATGCAGGTGTAACTCTGTGTCCGTCCTGAGTTCTTAATACTCTTTCGTAAACTGCAATAACAGGATTAAAAGCAACGTCAGTTACTCCTAATGTAAATTTTGTTGAATCCTCTTCCTGTTTTTTCTTTTCTTTTTCAATTCTTACTTCAAATTTATTGAATTCAAGTAAATTCTTCAGAAAAGAAACTCTGGATTCGTCAATACCGGATTCAACAACTGTGCATCTGACACCATCTATTTCACTTACTGTGTGTTTACCTTTATTTAAAGCCACTTTAATTAGTTTTTAGTTTTTTAGTTTTTTTATTTTCAGTTCATTTGTAATTAAAAGTGCAAAATAATCGGAATCTCAATTTATAAAGATTCCTTTATTGGGGACTTAAATCCCATGATATTTTCTATTTCAATTCAAAATAGTTTATAAATTTTTGTCAAAATTATATATTATTTTTCAAACGATATTCTTTTTAAAGAAAATAATTGTGAAAAAATAAACAGCTCTTATAATATACTAAAATAAACATTTATTAAGCTAATGCTATTAATATCAGATTAAACTAAAAATCTTATAAAGAGCCAAAGCTTAATGAATTGATATATTCATAAATATAACTTGCAAATCCTGTTACAACAAGACCTATAATACAGATCAATAATCCGAGTCTTGTCATAAAATCACTTTTAAAATATTCAATAGGAGTATCGCTTTTATTAATAAACATTGCTTTAACTACAAGCAAATAGTAATACAAAGAAATTACAGCATTTGAGACGGCTATGAAAACCAAAACGTAGAATTCCTGTTTTGCAGCAGCTGTAAAAAGGAAGAACTTACCAAAAAATCCTGCTACAGGTGGAATACCTGCCAGTGAGAATAATGCGAGCATCATGGTAAGACTAAGCTTTGGATTTGTATGGTACAATCTGTTATATTCGTCAATATTTTCTTTCCCTGTAGCATTTGATATTGCAGTAGCAACTCCGAAAGCTCCGAGATTTGAGAATATGTATACTAAAATGTAATATATTACTGATGTCATACCCATCTGTGTGCCACTGATTAAACCAACAAGTATAAAACCTGCCTGTGATATTGAAGAGAAAGCAAGAAATCTTTTGATGTTTTTCTGTCGGATTGCAAAAAGGTTACCTATTGTCATTGTCAGAACAGCGATAATGCTTATAACATCCTGCCACAAATAAGATACATAATTAAATGTAGTATAAAGAATTATTGTAAAAATAAATACTGCAGCTCCCTTTGAAATTACAGAAAGATATGATGTTACATTGATAGGAGCTCCTTCATATACATCTGCTACCCAAAGCTGGAATGGTACAAGAGAAATCTTAAATCCCATACCTGCAAAGAAAAATATAAAACCAAGGGTCTGTAAAGCTGAGCTTGTATAGGCTTCTGAAACTTCGCTGAAATATAATGAACCGGTAGTTCCGTAAATCATTGAAATACCATAAAGCATGATACCGGATGAAAGTGCGGAAGAAAGTATAAGTTTAATACCGGCTTCAGCAGATTTACTTTTATGCATTTCAAAAGCAGCCATAGCTGCTATTGGAATTGTTGCAAGTTCGATACCAAGATAGAACATAAGAAAATCTCCGGCTGAAATCATGAAATTCATACCGATAAGAGTTGATATCATCAGAAGAAAGAATTCTGAAGTCTTATAATTGTTCTGTTCTTTTTTCAGCCATGTATTGGATTGTATCATTACGATCAATACTCCTATATTAAGAATATTCTTCATCAATGCTATAAGGGCGTTTGTATTATACATACCACCAAACAGACTTCCACTGTCAACAGGTAAAAAACCAATTAACGTTATAATAAAAAATAATGAAATTGATAATGTTCTTATCCAGCCTTTTTTCTCGCCGCTAAAGAATATTTCTGCAATTAAAATTATCATTGCTACTGCTGTAAGCAGTAACTCGTGCCTCATTAACAGGAAATTTACCGGGTTCATATTATTATTATTTTATTTTAATTTCTTAATTTGGTTAATTAAAATTGAACTATTGACAATCTTTCAACTATTGGAGTTAAACTGTCCTGGATTAAATTTGATAACCACAAAGGTGCTACACCTATTGCCGTGATTCCAAGTATTAACGTAACAGTTGAAACTTTTTCATACCATTTTGCATCCTTAAGTTGCAGGAAATGATCATTTGTTACAGGTCCAAAAAGTAATACACCTACTACTCTAAGAATGTAAACAGCGGTTACAACTATTGAAGAACATGCCAGTATAGTTACTATTCTGTAGAATGTTTCAGCATGCTGGAATGCTCCGACAAAAACTGTCATTTCAGCAACAAATCCACTAAAACCGGGCAACCCAAGTGATGCTAAACCTGCTATTACATAACAAACTGCAAGAAATGGCATTATCTTCATCAAGCCTCCCATTTCTGTAATTATTCTAGTATGAGTCCTGCCATATATCATTCCGATAAGTGCAAAGAAAAGAGCTGTCATGATACCATGTGAAAGCATCTGGATTATTGCTCCGTCCATTGCTGTCTTGTTCATCATAAGAATTGCAAATAATACAAGGCCACAGTGGCTTACTGAAGAATATGCATTGATATATTTAAGGTCTTTCTGCCAGATTGCTCCGAAAGCTCCGTAAATAACACTGATTGCAGTTAATGTAATGAATAATGTAGACCAGGCATGAGCACCTTCAGGCATTAAGTACATTGCAACTCTGAAACATCCGTAACCTCCAAGTTTCATAAGAACTCCGGCATGAAGCATTGATACTGCTGTAGGTGCTGAAGCATGTCCATCAGGAGACCATGTATGAAATGGGAACATTGCTCCAAGTACGCCGAAACCTACAAATGTTATTGGAAAAAATATCATCTGAATATCATGAGGTAAATGGATCTTTGCTATTTCAAGTATGTTAAATGTTAATGCATGACCTTCTGCTCCCGTATTTACATATATTCCTATCAATCCAAGCATTAAGAATGCAGATCCTCCCATAAGCATAAGAGTAAGCTTCATGGCTGAGTATTCCTTAGGACCGCTTCCCCATATACCAATAAGAATATACATAGGAATTACCGCAACTTCATAGAATAAGAACATTGTAAAAATATCTATAGAGATGAAGAATCCGAAAACTCCTGAAGAAAGAAGAATCAATGAAATGACAAACGCTTTATGTAAATATTCAACTTCCCAGGATGCAAAAATGCCTGCAAAAACCACAATTGACGTAAGGCAGATCATTGCGACAGATATTCCGTCAACTCCTATGGCATAATGTATATTTAGTGCCGGGAACCATATATAATCCTTCATAAACAACATTTCTGCCGTATTCCCTCCATGTCGTGCATACAGATACATTGCTAATAACCGGAAAGCCAATATCAGCTGAATGCTCATACCAATTGCAGAAACTACTCTTGTCTGTTTATTGCTTTTGCAGAAAAATATCCCTATTATTGTAAGTAATGGTACTACTACAAATGATGTTAAAATATCCATATCTTTTTCTAAATTATTTTAATAG
>JAUZOY010000265.1 GCA_030706235.1 Bacteroidota bacterium
AAGTGATTTTTTCATGTTATTTCCCCTTTCGATTTTGTTTTACTGACAATAATACTAAATGAACTCTAAACGATAATTGAGTTTTAGCTCCCCCCTCTTTTTGTTTATGCAGTAAGCCAATTTTTTGCATTGGAATAATCGGTTATTTCATCTGTGTTGTTTATAGCTATAGTTTCAGCCTTCACTACAGTTGGTTTAAATCCATCCGTTCCAATTATACTTCCTGTAAATGTTGCTATGAATACAATGATGCATACCACAGTACCATAGCCATTTTTTTCTTAGTCATAATTGTTTCCTCCACTTTTTAGATTAAAAAACTTTGGGATGCATTTCTTTTTTGGTGAATTTGTGAAAACTTATTTTTACGATGACTAAAGAATAATCTTCAAAATAACTATAGCATTCAAATCCGAATCTAATATGGCTTTTGCAAAAACGACAAATTTTTCGGTAAAAATGACAAATGAAATAATACTATTAAAAAAACTGAAAACAATGTAAAATGATGATGTTAGCTGTCAAAAATAATAGCTTTTTATTTTATAAAACATATATTTAGGTGATTATAATGCTTCTATTTGCTGTTTGTGATGATTGTGAAAATGATAGGCTGCAAATTTATGATTTTATTAATGATTATTGTATTAAAGAAGACACTGATATTCATATTGTTCAATTTGAAAATGGAGAAGCTCTGGTTGAATATTATATAGAGGGCAATGCTCCCTTTGATATTATTTTTTTGGATATCTATATGAATGGCAAAACAGGTATTTTATCTGCTAAGCAATTAAGAGAATACGATACAAATTGCAAAATAATTTTTACCACATCAAGTTCTGATCATGCTTTGGAAAGTTTTAAAGTATTTCCATTTAATTACCTGGTAAAACCCATTTCAAAGGATGTTTTTTACATTAGCCTTGAGAAAGCAATTGGAAGCATTGAAGAAAATAAGAATCAGAGTCTCTCTGTCAAGATTGGCTCTATGATCCAAATAGTATTTTTTAAGGATATACTTTTTATAGAAAGTTCTGCAAAAAGTATAAATATTCATACGATTAAGAATAAAAGTTTTATTCTTTCTTCAAAGCTTGACGATATCGAAAAACAGATTAATGACAAAAGGTTTATCCGTTGTCATAAAAGCTTCCTAGTCAATATGGATCATATTTTAAGTGTTGAAGAATACTCTTTTAAGCTTGTTGATAGTACTGTAATCTCAATTACCCAGAGGTATTTTGCCAGTAATAAGAAAATCTTTTATAATTATTTGTTAGGTAAAGCAAATTTAACAAATAGTTTAGATAGGATGGATCATTTATGATTATATATTCGACAATTGTTTGCCTGTTGAACATGCTTACAATACATGCATTGCTTTCAAGAAAAAAAACAATTTTATTCTGCATATTTGCTTTCGTAATAAATACATTAATAATTCTTATATCCGTGTCTCTTGCAAATGAATTTATTCAAAATCAGTCAATTTTAAAATACATAACCTTTCTGATTGCTTTTATGTATATAGTTTATATTCATCTGATATTTAAAGAGTCCTTATCAAAAAAAATATTTACCATGTTTAGTATTTGGATGTTTTCTACCAGTATTCTTTTTTTCGTAATCTCGCTTGTAGACATATTTTGGGGAAGTACTTATATAGTCCATTATCAAAACCAAATATATATCATTAGGATATGTCTTCAGATTTTTTTATTGCCATTTGTCATTAGGAGAATAAGTAAACCGTACAGAAAAGTACTTCGTATTATACCAAATAAAACCATATATTTTATGTCAATGTACCCGGTAATTGGCTTTTTATTGCTTATTAACAGCATTCCTGAATCTCGTGAGCATTTTGCAAATTTTGGTTCAAGCTATAATATGCTTTTATTTTTATTTTTTATTTGTTTTGGATATCTGCTTGTATTTGTTGGGATATCTGCTTCAACCGAAAAAATATCGATAGAGTATAATTACAAAATTATTAAAAATCAGGTTGAATATCAGCGAGAGAACTATAAAACATTAAATGAATCCATAGAAAAGCTTTATACTCTGAAACACGATATAAGGCATCATATATCAGCAATAAAGACAATGATCCTGCAACAAAATTATAAAGAAGTGCTGGAATATATTGAACAATTCACTCAAACTGAATTATCAAAAACCATACCAAAAACATGTGATAATTTTGCTGTAGACTCTATCACAAAATACTATAAAAGCCTTGCAATGGTTAAAAATATTGAGATGGAGACCAACCTGAATGTCCCCGAAAATATCGGAATAAACGCCCTGGATTTTTGTGTTATATTTGGTAATTGTCTTGAAAATGCAATTGAAGCATGTGAAAAACTGGGCTCTGAATCAAAAAAACAAATTATGTTATCGTCTAAAATTATTGGAACTCATTTTTTATTGATGATATCAAATAACTTCAATGGCAAGATAATAATAACGGATAATAGAATTTTATCGTCAAAAGTCGAACCCTCACACGGAATTGGTCTTTCCAGTATTCATGAAATTGTTAATAAGTACAATGGAAACGTAGATATAAAGTATACTGAGGATACTTTTGTGATTACAATAATCATGTGTACATGTTTAGATGATAAGATAGTTCTCTAAAAAAATAAATTGGTGTGCTTATTCATATACTATGTACATAAATGGCAGTTTATCACATGTTACTGTAATTGTCATTTGTGGTAATGTTAGAGAGTTGTTGTTGGTTTAGTTTACAAAATATATTCAAAAATAAAAGGCCGCTTTGTTAAGCAGCCCTTTATATAAGGATTTCAAGGATTTGAGTTTTGAAATCAAGAATTTTAATTATTGAATTGTCTTGAATTAAATTCAATTTTTTGCTTGTCTATAATGTATTTACATAATGCAAAGCTCGTAACGCTCTATTTATAAGGGTTACAGCTGCTGCAATATGAGAAGGTTTCATCCACACTTCGAAAATCCACAATTCCTGCACACAACGCATCCGCCTTCATGCTCTAGCGGTTTTCCGCATTCGGGGCATGCAGTCATTGCAGATACCTTGATTTCATCCTGCTCTTCAGGGCTGTCGAAATCCATGGCTGAACATACGGAGCTCTCATTATCAAACTTTGCAGTTGGCCCCGGAATATTTCTAACTTCTTCTACAGCCACCGGTTCGCTTATTTCTTCATCCTTGCCGCTCTGTATCTTCATTACCTTTTCAACCAGCCTTCCTATTGCATCAGGACAGGACATTACTTTTAATCCCTTTTGCCTTATGGTGGAAGGACATCTGATTCCCTTCAGCTGTTCCACTATAGCCTTTGCATCAATTCCAGACCTTAGGGCTATTGAAACAAGCCTGCTTGTAGCCTCGGACTGTGACGGACATCCGCCTGCACGGCCGGTATTTGTAAACACTTCACAAATTCCATGCTCATCATAGTTAACTGTTATATAAAGGTTACCGCAGCCGATTCTTACTTTTTCGGTAAAACCGGTAGTTATATCAGGCCTTGGCCTGGGTGAAATATGTTCCGCTTCGCTCTCTTTTACCGCTGCGGTTTCACCGGCCTTATCCTCTTTGCCGGAAACCTTGCCGATATTCAGTACCTGCATGTCGCGGCTTCCGTCTCTATATATAGTTACACCCTTGCAATATGCTTTGTATGCGTGTTCAAATACTGTCCTGACATCATCCTGTGTGGCATCATGACTTAAGTTAACTGTTTTTGAGACTGCATTATCGGTATACTTCTGAAAGGCTGCCTGCATTTTGATATGCCATTCTGGAGAGATATCATGTGCGGTTGAAAATACGCTTTGAACATCTTTCGGTATCTCCGGGAAGTCTTTGGCACTGCCTTTCTGAGCTATTCTCCTCATCAGGTCATCAGAATAAAAACCGTCAATCATTGCAATCTGCTTGAATAATGGGTTGACCTCAAGCAGTTCATCGTTGTCCATTACATTTCTTATATATGAAATTGCAAATAAAGGTTCAATTCCGCTGGATACTCCTGCTATTATACTGAGTGTCCCTGTTGGAGCTATTGTTGTAGTTGTGGCGTTCCTGACCTTGACACCCAGATCTTTATATATACTTTTGTCGTATTCAGGGAAAACTCCTCTTGTTTCAGCCAGTTCAATAGTCGCTTTTCTTGATTCA
>JAUZOY010000266.1 GCA_030706235.1 Bacteroidota bacterium
AAACAGGACTTAAAGATAGTGCGTTAGTGGATCGTTTGAATGTTTATTTTACTCAAAAAGTAATGCCTGTTGACAAGTCTGTTCTCGGTCTAATATACAGTAATTCATATGATATTTTGATTTTTACCAGCCCTTCAGCTTTTGATCATTTTTATGAATTGATTCGAAAAGATATATTATCTTTGAATCTTAAAGTCGCTTGTATTGGAAAAACTACAGCTAAAGCAATAAATTCAAAAGGTATAAATCCTCTTATTATTGCCAATGATTCCAGTATTGCCGGACTTGCAGAAGCTATTAATAATTATTTTAATTAAATATATAACATGACTTTCCCTATCACAAGACTTAGAAGACTCAGAAAAAATCCAATATTACGAAGAATGGTTTCTGAAACAAATGTAACAACAAATGATCTGGTAATGCCACTTTTTGCATTTGAAGGTAAAAATATTAAGAATCCTATTAATTCAATGCCTGGAAATTATCAGATGTCGGTCGATCTGATTGTTGAAGAATGTAAAAAATTAGTGGATAAAGGCATAAATTCAGTTCTACTTTTTGGAATTCCTGATCATAAAGATGAACATGGTTTATCTGCAGCTGATGAAAATGCAATAATACCTCAGACTATCAGGGCTATTAAGAAAGAAGTTAATAATATTTTTATAATTGCAGATATCTGTAATTGTGAATATACTACACATGGTCATTGTGGTACAATAGTGAATAATGATGTGGATAATGATCTTACTTTGGAAACCCTGGCTAAACAATCCCTGGCTTTTGCCTATGCAGGTGTGGATATGGTTGCTCCAAGTGATATGATGGACGGTCGGGTAGGCAGAATACGAATGGAATTGGATAATAACGGATTTGAATACCTTCCGATAATGGCTTATTCTGCAAAATATGCTTCCGGTTTCTATGGCCCTTTTCGTGATGCTGCTCAAAGTGCACCACAGTTTGGTGATCGCCGTTCATATCAGATGAATCCTGCCAATTCAGATGAAGCAATGCGTGAAATAGAATTAGATATTGAAGAAGGTGCAGATATAATTATGGTTAAACCGGCATTATCTTATCTGGACGTTATTCGTAGAGCTAAGGATACTTTCAACATACCTGTTGCTGCATATAATGTCAGTGGCGAATTTGCAATGGTCAAAGCTGCTGCAGAAAAAGGATGGATTGATGAAGAAAGAGTTATTATGGAAATATTAACTTCTATTAAAAGGGCAGGTTCTGATATTATTATTACTTATCATGCCAAAGATATTGCGAAATATCTTTAACTAATTATAAAATAACTTTGATTATAAAGTTGGTATAAATGTTTTAAAATGAATATTGAAAATAGTATTAAAGAATATGCAAGAGCTAAGAGAGTTCTTCCCGGAGGTGTTAATTCTCCTGTTCGTGCTTTTAAAAGTGTTAAAGGAAATCCCATATATATAGCTGATGCTAAAGGTTCTAAAATCGAAGATATCGACGGAAATATTTATATTGATTATGTAGGCTCATGGGGACCTCTCATTCTCGGTCATGCTCCTGATCCTGTAATTAATGCAATTAAAAAAGCTGCCGAAAAAGGAACTAGTTTTGGAGCTCCTACTGTTCTTGAAACCGAAATAGCAGAATTGATCTGCAAAATGATACCTTCAATTGAAATGGTTCGTATGGTAAATTCAGGTACTGAGGCTACAATGAGTGCTCTTAGACTTGCACGTGGCTTTACAGGAAGAGAGCTGTTAGTGAAATTTGAAGGTTGTTATCATGGTCATGGTGATAGTTTTCTGATAAAAGCGGGTTCGGGTGCTATGACTTTTGGTTTACCTGATAGTCCGGGTGTAACTAAAGGTACTGCAAAAGATACAATTTCAGCAAAATATAATGACCTTGAAGGCCTTGAGCAAATATTTATAGACAGAGGTAAAGAAATAGCTGCTGTAATTATTGAACCTGTCGTAGGTAATATGGGCGTAGTTATTCCCCAAAAAGGATTTCTTGAAGGTGTACGCAAATTAACAGAGCAATATGGTGCAATACTCATATTTGATGAAGTCATGACGGGATTCCGTCTCGCAAAAGGCGGTGCTCAGGAACTTTTTAATATCACTCCGGATATAACAACTTTAGGAAAAATTATTGGCGGAGGTGTCCCCGTCGGTGCTTATGGAGGTAGAAGAGAAATTATGGAAATGCTTGCTCCTGCAGGTCCTGTTTATCAGGCAGGAACTCTCTCCGGAAATCCTCTGGCTATGGCTGCCGGTTATACAACTCTTAAAATACTTGACGAAACTCCCTCAATTTATACCGAACTCGAACGCCGTGGCGCAATGCTCGAAGCCGGACTCAGACAAAATCTTGAATGGACGGGAATTAAAGGAATTGTAAACAGGGTTGGTTCTATGATATCATTGTTCTTTACGAATGAAAAAGCAGTTAACTCTCTTGATGATGCAATGAAATCGAATACAGAACTCTACGCCAAATATTTCAGACTTTTACTTGAAAATGGAATTTATCTCGCTCCTTCACAATATGAAGCTACATTCCTCAGTGCCGCTCATTCTGATGAGGATATTCAGCTTACTCTGGTTGCAAGTCTTGAAGCAATGGAAGATATGCAAAAAGTTCAAAGTTGAAGATAAACCTGACAGCGTCGCAGACCTGACAGCGTTTAGTTTAAAAGGTTGTATAAAACCTGACAGTGTCGCAGACCTGTCAGCGTTAAAAGTAAGTAAACAATGTTATAACCCTGACAGCTTACTTTTTAGATGTAAATAAATATAAGATTAATTAGATAATTTATTGAAATGAACAATGGTATTTTCCCTAAAACAATCAATGGCATAAAAACTTCCCGCCCTCCTGTTTGGCTTATGAGACAAGCGGGCAGAGTTTTACCATCATATTTAATGTTAAAGGAAAAATATAGCTTTCAGGAAATGATGATGACTCCTGAAATAGCTGCTGAAGTAACTCTGCTTCCTGTTTGTGATCTTGGAGTCGATGCTGCTATACTCTTTTCAGATATTCTGGTAATTCCTCATGCATTGGGTATGGAGCCCGATTTTACTGATAATGGACCTGTATTTCATAAACCTCTTTCATTAAAAGATAATCCTGCTGCATCATTAAAACCTGATGTATCAAAACTGAATTATATCTGTGATACTATAGATAAAATTATTCTGAAGAAGCCTGTCGATATACCTCTGATTGGCTTTTGCGGTGCTCCGTTTACCGTTTTCTGCTACATGGTGCAGGGACCAGCTAAAAATGAAAATTTCACAGATGCTGTAAAATATTTATATACTAACAAATCTCAGTCAAAAAAAATAATAGAAGCTATTACCGAATTATCAAAAGAATATGCTTATCGTCAGATTAAACATGGCGCTACTGTCTTTCAATTATTCGACACCCATGCGGGATTAATTCCATTTGAATTATATCAGGAGCTATTTTTTAGGGCAGTGAAAGAAATTGCTGATGTGGTGAGAAATGCCAATGGAAAATTTATATTTTTCCCAAAAGGTATCGGTACCGGTATAATGGATATCAATTTTGATATGTGTGACTTCCTGAGTATAGATTGGCAGATTCCCTTAACTCTTGCACGCAAATTGGTAGATGAAAATGTAGGACTACAGGGAAATCTTGATCCGCGCATACTATTCTCAGACAAAAAAACTATTGAATCTGAACTTAATAAATATATAGAATTCGGAAGTCAAAACCAAAACTGGATATTCAATCTGGGACATGGACTAATGCCGGGCATACCTTTTGAAAATGTAAAATTTGTTGTCGACTGGGTTAAAAATACAGACTGGAAAAGATGATTAAAGATATCTTAATAAAATATAACAAACCAGGTCCTCGGTATACAAGTTATCCTCCGGCAACTTTTTTCAATGAAAAATTCACTTCTGATGATTACCCCAAAAGTCTTATAGCTTCCAATGAAGAACAAATAGAAAATATTTCTCTTTATGTTCACATCCCATTTTGCCCGCGCCTGTGCTATTTCTGTGGTTGTAATACATCTCATTTTCAGAGTAAGGAATTTGTTGAAAGATATATTGATGCTGTGATTAAAGAAATAAATTCTGTTTCGGCATATATAGATAA
>JAUZOY010000267.1 GCA_030706235.1 Bacteroidota bacterium
GTAATTTGGTCGTAATTACTGTAGGAACATCTACATGTAATGCCAATGCCGGAAAAGATACTACAATATGTTCAGGTCATTCTGCTGTATTGACAGCAACTGGCGGAGCAACATATTCATGGAATACAGGAGCAAGTACTTATAAAATAACTGTAACACCTACATCAACTTCTACTTATGTTGTTACTATTAAAATAGGAAATTGTTCTGCATCTGATAATGTTGTTGTAAATGTTATTACTTCTCCAATAGCAAATGCCGGGGCAGATCAAACTATAACAGTGGGTTCTTCTGCAACATTAAATGCTACAGGGAATGGCACATATTCATGGAGTAATAACATGACAGGAGCCGGCATAACAGTTTCTCCGACAATAACGACAAGTTATACTTTGTCCGTTATATCCGGAATTTGTACATCAACAGATTTGGTTGTAGTTGTCGTAAAACAGCCATGCAATATTAAAGTTGATGCCGGAAATGATATTACTATTGATAAAGGACAAAAAGTAACACTTCATACTAAGGTTATCGGATGTAATGGTTGTCAATATAACTGGGGTAACGGACTGGGAAATACGGACTCTCTGGTAGTTTCACCAACTGCTACTACAACTTATGTAATAAAAGTTACTTCAAATGACGGGTGTACAGCGGTAGCAGCTGTGGTTGTCAATATTAAAGGTGTAGGAATTAATGAATATAATGCCGATGCAGGTTCTATAAATATTTTTCCGGTTCCTGCAGAAAATTTCGTATTTATAGATTGTGATAGGCCGATCAATCTTATTCGTGTTTATAATGCTTATGGCGATCTGCTCTATGAAGATAATAAATCAGATAACAATAGATTAAAGAAAATAGACGTCAGAAAATATAGTAAAGGAATTTATTTTATTAGAATATATACTAATAAAGGCAACATAGTCAGGAAGATAATAAAATAATAGATATAATATTATCAATCTGACACATTCCTGATACAGGATATCAGGAAATATTGGTGAATACATTTCCATGTAATTAATACATGGGTTTATTATATGCTTCAAATGTTATTAAAGTGAAGCTTTTATGTATTCTGACTGTTTTAATAATTTTCACAGGCATAGAGTCTGCTTATGCAGCAAATATACCTGAGGGTGGGAGAGTATGCGGTTTGGGTGGTGCCTCTGTTTCATTAAATGATTTTTGGTCAGTAAATAATAATCCGGCAGGATTGTCAGAATATAGTAAAATTTCTGCAGGTATTGCATATGAAGACAAATATTTACTCAAAGAGCTAAGCAACAAATCATTTTCATTGGTTTATCCGGTAAAATCCGGAGTTTTCGGAATGTCTGTTTCGGATTATGGTTATAAAAATTACCATGAAGATGTACTGGGAATATGTTTGGGTAAAAAATTAGGGAGTAAGATTTGTGCGGGAATAAAAATAAACTATTTCAATCTTCATCTCGGAGATATTTATGGAAATAAAGGTATTTTTTATTTTGATGCAGGTTTTATCTGCAAACTGACTAAGAAAATTGAGATAGGTGTTCTTGCATCAAATCCGAATATGGCTAAACTTTCTGATTATAATGATGAAAGATTGCCTGCTTCACTTAAATTAGGATTGACTTACCATGTATCACCAAAGGTATTCATAATAGGGGAAACCTCAAAATCAATATATAAAACTGAAATATTCTGTGCAGGATTGGAATACAGGATAAAGGAATCTGCATGTATACGAACAGGATTATCAACTTGCGACAGGTCATTTTCATTTGGTTTTGGATTTGAAATCAAAAAGATAATATTCGATATATCTTTTGCATATACTCAAACTACAGGTTATTCACCAAATTCATCTTTGATTTGCAATTTTAAAGAAGTAAATTTTAAATGATATTTTGAGCTGTAAAACAATCATATTATTAACTTTTACTTTAAGCGTTCCATTAATAAATTTTGCTCAGAATGATACTATTAATGATAATAATATAATAGAAAAAATAGGTGAAGATTATGCAGAAAAGACCAATCAGATAATTGATTATACTTCATTCGCTGAAGGACTTGATGATATAAGGGAACATCCTGTTGATCTTAACAAAGCTTCTCCTGAGGATTTAAAGAAAATACCATTTCTGACTGATATTCAGATAAATAATCTGTTAAATCATATCGATAAAAATGGTAAACTTCTTTCATTATATGAATTACAATCAATAGAAGGTTTTGATGATGAAACAATTCAGAAAATATTACCATATGTAAAAATAAATACTGATGACAATATCAGAAAACTTCGGTTTAGCGATATTTTTCATAACTCTAAAAATCAATTGTATTTTAAGTATCAGGAAGTACTTCAAAAGCAAAAAGGATATCAGTCAGATGATAATACAGGAACTTCTTCATATCCCGGTTCACCTGCAAAACTATATACAAGGTATAGAATGACTATTCCAAATAAATTAAGTTTAGGTATTACAGCTGAAAAAGATCCCGGAGAAGAATTCTTTAATGGAAGTCAGAAAAATGGTTTTGACTTTTATTCAGCTCATTTATTTATTAAGAATTCAGGATTTATTAAGGAACTGGCAATAGGTGATTACTCTGCACAATTCGGACAAGGACTGACATTATGGAATGGTTTTCTTTATGGAAGCAGTTCCGGTATAGCTTTTATTAAGAAAAATGCCGGAGGATTAAAACCTTTTACATCATGTGATGAGAATAATTTTATGAGAGGAATTGCTTCAACATTGAAATTCTCAAATGTTGAAGCTACTTTCTTTTATTCGAATCATAAAATAGACGCAAATGCATTTACGGATACTACTGGAGCAATATCTTTCAGTTCTTTGCAGGAATCCGGAATTCATGCAACTCAAAGTCAGTTGAAAAATAAAGATGCCGTAGGAGAGGAGATAGCAGGTTCTCATCTGGCTTGGGTTTCAAGTAAATTGACTATTGGAATAACAGGATACAGAACATTGTTCGATGGTAATTTTCAGAAAACCGAAAAGCCGTATAATTTTTTTGAATTTTCAGGTAATTTGAATTATAATGCAGGCTTTGACTATAATTATATTTACAGGAACATGAACTTTTTCGGTGAATCATCTGTCAGTAAAAGCTATGGTAAAGCAACAATCAATGGCTTATTAATATGCCCGGATAGAAATTTATCTTTTATGATACTCAACAGATATTATGAAGTAAATTATCAAAGTTTGTATAACAATGCCTTTTCGCAGAATACTAAAAATGCAAATGAATCCGGTACTATTATGGCTGTTGAATTCAACCCTGTTGCAAAATGTTTTTATTATGGGAGTTATGATGTTTTCAGATTCCCATGGTTAAGATATAATATTGATGCACCTTCAAAAGGATATGAAGCCAATTCTCAGTTAACCATTAAACCGGATAAGAAAACAGAAATGTATATTAAATGGAAAAGAATGTCAAAACAACTTAATAATAGTGAAAATCCTTCACACCATACGTTGATTGATTGTACAAGGGATAGTTACAGGTTTCATATCAGTTATCCGGCATCCGAATATTTTACTTTCAGGGATAGAGTAGAACTTTCTATATATAATACAAATGATACTAAGTCAAAAGGATACCTGATCTACCATGAGATTATTTTCAAAAAATTCCGAAGTCCTCTGTCTTTTTCTTTTCGATATTCTCTTTTCAGCACTGATGATTATAACAGTCGAATATATTCATATGAGAGTGATCTCCTGTACAATTATTCTATACCATTTGCATATTATTCTGGTATGTCTTGTTATTTTAATGTAAAATACAAAATTAGTAAAGGAATAAGTGCATGGATTAGACTTAGTAATGTTCACTATACTAATAGGAGTACAATTGGTAGCGGCCCGGAGCAGATTGATGGAAACAATAAAACTATTCTAAAAGCACAGGTAAGAATTGAGTTTTAATAAATCGGATGCTGATCTAAATATAATTTCAGCACGTTCTTTGATAAATCTATAATAACCTGTTTTGAAATTAATAATAAATTGAATATAAGGCTCTTTGGTAGTTTTGGAATTTAAATGAGATTGCTTCGTCGCTTCGCTTCGTGCAATTACAGAATAAAATAAAC
>JAUZOY010000268.1 GCA_030706235.1 Bacteroidota bacterium
CATATAAAGAAAAATTTTAAAGTTAAAAACAGAATTAAATAATTATTATTAATAAATTTCAATGAAAAGTTTTCAAAATTATTTTATTCATTTTTTTTAAAACTATACTCTATACAATTAGGGAAAACATCCCGACGATAACTCAAAATCTATCTATGTAAAACAACCACTCCAAATTAATTGTAAATTGTAAATGGGGTTGAACACAAATTCTTAATTCAGATAAAAAATTATATGTAAGTTTGTAATCATTAATAATTTTTAAAAACAAGGTTATGGCAAATAAATACAAAATAGTTTTATGTTCTTTTCTTGCTTTGATATTAAGTTCAGCTTATTCTCAGGTAATGATAGAAAATATGCAATTTGAACAACCTGAAAGTATGGTCGGAAATCTTAAAGTCAACAGCTATTGTTTCAAAGGATATACTGACAGGTGGGATAAATATGCCTGGAATTTATTTACATACGCAGGAGTTTACCAAACTTCTCAATCTGAACTTAAGAGTGATCTGGCTCAGATGGAAATGTATATTGGAAATCAGCTTATACTTGAAGAAATATATATTCAGAAAGGATTTGTAAACAAACTTGCAAATGCAAACTATACCATTCTGAGGAATACAACTAAAGAAGCACTCGAAAAATCACTTAATAACAGTGATGTTCTATTAATTGATTATGACCGGAATGATCTTTTAAAAAGCATTATAAGTAAATTACCGCAGGATCTTCAGTACCGCAGGAATAAGGCATTTATTATGCAACAGGGTACGCACAGACTTTTTGTAGTAACCAGCCCCGTAAAGGAAGAACTTGAAAATCTATATAGCAACATTAAGAAGGCAGAAAATATAATAAAGAAATATAACCTCTATAAAGGGCTGGCAGGAGTAAATACATTCTATTATCTTATAACCCAACATCCTAAAAATCCATTTGAAATAATTGATAAAGCTATACAAATGGGCTGTTCATGGATGATGATAAGCGGTTATAATGATTATATGCTACCGGACTGGGTAAATAAATCCCTTGATGAAATACATTCTCCGTTTGTTTTTATGCCGGGACAATATGTAACCGGAGGTGTTATGTACGGGACCAAAACATATCCTGACGTGCAGGATAACACGATGACACAATGTCTTGAGTGGGCAGAAAAAAATAAAAGCTATTATTTTGCTAATCTTTCAGGATATAAAGATAAAAACGCCAAAAGATTCAGCGGATATATTGCAGGAAGCGCTTCAGATCAGAAACTTATTGATTCATTAAATACTCCGTTTATTACCAATACCGGAAGTTTTACAACAAACTATCCAAGTTCAATGGTTCTTTTCATTGAAAAAAATCAGAAACTCAATGAACAGAATATATTCAAGGCAATAATGGATAAAAAAGCTGTAGCAGTATTTGATAAAGCAGCTATGCTTGGACCTTCAGACCTGAGAGACGGACTAAGAATATTACTTTTAGAACAGGATTATCTTGAATCTCAGTTAATGCATCCGATTGCATTATCTTCCAGGATAGATAATTATAAACTGACAGTTACAGTTCAAAACAGAACAGGAGCTGAACAGCACGGCAATATGATTATTAATAGTCCTGAATATGTAAAAGTTGGTGATAATGTAATGAATATACCAATGGAATTAAATGCACATGAGGTTAAGACATTTACATATCCATTAAGTCTTTTCCCTGAATCATACGGGAAGGACAATCCTATAAATATATCATTCGATGTCAACGGGAAGATTACCAGAACAGTAAATCATGTAAACATACCTGATGCAATAGAAATACATTCACTTTTACTCGATATTCCTCAGAACATTGATTATCCGTTTACAATATGGTCTTATGGAAATCAAAAAGATGTAGATGTTAAACTGGAAATATTCAGAAAAGGAAGCAATCAGAATGTTTTCACTGATAATAAAAGAGTTACTATATCAAATTCTACCAGGACTATATCCAATTTCAATTTCAAACTTGATACAGGTAATTACATAGCAAGGGTCAGTGCTATGGGATTTTCAAAAGAAGGCATTATTTCAATAAAGCCACTCGGAGGAAAAGCTAAAATACATTTTGAAGATCTGAATAAAGACAGTATTCCTGAAATAGTGATGGAAAATGATAAAATAAGAGCTACTGTACTTTTATTCGGAGGGAGAATAATTGAATATGTATTAAAGAGCAGGGATGAAAATCTTCTTTTCAAATTATGGCCTACCCGTCCGCCATGGTATGGAAAACCTGATGGATTCAGAGCATTTTATCCATACGGAGGACTTGAAGAATTTATAGGATATCCGACAATTGAAGGTCAGACAGTTTTCAATTACAAGATAGAAAAAGATTCAGGTGATTATGTAAGAGTAAAAGTATGGGCAAATATTCACGGAAGTAAAATTGAAAAGATATTTACTCTATTTGGCAACAGTGAGGTATTGGAAGCACGCTATGCATTCAATGATATGGATGAAAACATCAGAATCATTGGTATAAATCCGCTGGTACAGATTGGGCCATCGACAGGACCTGAAGATGAGTATTATTTTCCTGCAGAAAAACTCGAAAAGAGGAGACCTGTGATGGACAGATACTATGGTAATACTTTCTTTCTGAAAGAAGGATGGGCTGCAGGTTATGATACCAAGTTAAAAGAAAGTCTTGTAGTAGGTTATCCTGTAAATGATGCAATGCTTTTCCATTTGTGGAACAATCATCCGAATAACACCCCTACTCCATATTATTATACTGAACTTCAGCCATGGATCCAGCTAAAACATGGACAGACAAATTATTTTACATATTATCTTAACGGATATAACGGAGACTGGAAAACGGCAGTTGAAAACTTCAGAAAGCTTGGAGTTGTTACAACCAGATAAGAAAACAAATAAAATTCGATATAATCCGAAGGATTAATATAAATCAGCGCAGGGTGTTAACCCTGTTAAAAAGGTTGGAATATTTATTTTTATGCAAGATGAAACAATAGATCTTTAAAATTATAAATCACCTGATCAGCATCATCTGTTTTTGCATCAATAATATCAGGATATGCAAAATATATTGTTTTCATTCCTACTTTTTTAGCAGGCACAATATCTTTATTGTAATCATTTCCAACCATAATTATTTCATCTGCTGAATAACCTGTTTGTTCAAGAATTGTCCGGAAATACATTAAGTCAGGTTTTGAATATCCGAGATCAATTGAGGTATAGAACCCTTTGAAATATCTGTCAATATCAACTAATTTCAGTGCATTAATCATTAAATTAGTATCAGAATCCCCTGCATTTGATGCTACAAAACAATCATACTTCTCTGATAATATATCAAGAACCTCCTTAACATTATCAACCAATGATACTTTGTCCCAATAACACATAGGACCTTTCATCTCCGGGTAATCAATCATCAGTGTATTTCCCCAGTCAAATACTATAGACTTATATTTATTCATTCAATTATTATATTTTGAAAAGCAAAGAAATAAAAATTTTATAAGAAACCGCTTTGATTTTAATTTTTAATTCTATTAAGCAATAGCTTCATCTTAGTAAATGCTTTTTTCATTCTGGTATCCCGTACTTATCCTACACTTATCTTACCCTTATCCTTATCTTATCCTTGCTGTCAGAAAATGACTACAATAAATCTGTATGTCAGATATAACTTCTATATGGCTTTTATATGGAGTTACCCTGGCTTTACTATGACTTTACTACCCCCAAAAAAACAAGTGCAAAAAAGACCAAAAAAATTACAAAAAACAGAAGATAATAATTCATGTCTATTTTCTTATTGCTTCATTCCTCTTAAGAAAAAATCTTTGTAAATTTTCCAGGTTTGGGATAGGGGTAAATCTTTCTATTTTTTATTTTTTATTACTAAACTTTCCAAATTTACATGATTTTATTTATATAACATTGAAATTATCATTTTAAAATATTTTTGCCTATAATTACCATAATTCAAAAAACTGTTAAAACAGTTATTTAATTTTATTCCATTTCATCTTAAACCCACAACTAAAGTTATGGGCTAGCCTGAATTTATACACAAAATAATAATGCTTTTTATTCTAAATTATAC
>JAUZOY010000269.1 GCA_030706235.1 Bacteroidota bacterium
CTGGCTGCTATATCTTTCTATCAGACAGAAAATTAATTTTAAAATAATTGAGATAATCAAGAATAATAATTCTTCATTAGGTTTACCAACGAATATATCAATAAATCAATAGTTTGAATTTTAAATACAAGGTAATGAGGCTAATAAAATCGAAAACTTTTATTAATATTTAAAAGAGACCGTTTATCTGTGCATTAACCTTATCAAGAATAACACCAAGATCATTAGGATTTTCCTCAAAATTTAACTGATCAATATCAATTATAAGAATTTTACCTTTGGTATAAGAGTTTACCCAATTTTCATATCTTTCATTTAATTTCTGAAGATAATCAAGACGGATTGATATTTCATACTCTCTGCCTCTTTTCTGAATTTGTCTGACAAGGGTAGGAACAGAAGCTCTTAAATATATCAACAAATCGGGAGCTTTAATAAAATCAGAAACCAGTTCAAATAAAGAGATATAATTTTCAAAGTCGCGACTGGACATTAATCCCATATCATGAAGATTGGGAGCAAAAATATATGCATCTTCAAAAATAGTTCTGTCCTGAATTATATCAATTCCTGATTTACGAAATTCAAGTATTTGTCTAAAGCGGGTATTAAGGAAATATATCTGTAGATTAAAAGACCATCTGAACATATCTTCATAAAAGCTATTAATATACGGATTATTTTCTACTGATTCATAATGAGCCTGCCAGCCAAAATGTTTGGAGAGAAGTCTTGTTAGAGTAGTTTTTCCTGAACCTATATTGCCTGCTATAGATATATACATGATTAGTCTATTTTAATTGATATTCTATTCCTATTTTTTAAAGGATACAAATCTACAATGTTTTTTTTAAATAGTATATGTTTTGAACTTAAGAAATTTAATTATTTATAATTGATCATTGATTTTCTGAAAGATAGGTGAAATTTCTATTTATTTTATATCGTTATTTAGTTAATTTTTTTATTTTTGTACTGATTTTTGGTGTAAAATGTTCGGAATTAAATTTATGCAACCTTTTAGATCTTAAACTTGTCTTGATTACATTATCTTCTTTACTATGGGAAATTATTTTATAAATATCCGGTATCAGATACTGGTTGTTTTATTGTCCCTAATTACATTGTCTACTTATGCTCAAAAATCAAAATGGGCAAATAATGCAGGATCCGGAACAACCTCTGATCAAGGCAATTCTATTGCAGTAGATCAATGTGGAAATAGCTATGTGACAGGTTATTTTAAGAATACAGGCAAATTCGGAAATTTTTCAGTAAAAAGTTCAGGAGAATCAGATATATTTATCTCCAAATATAATACATTCGGAAACATCAGGTGGGTAAGAAGTATGGGAGGGGGAAAAGATGATATAGGAAACGGAGTAGCAGCAGATATAAACGGCAATGTATTTGTTACAGGATATATCCAGGATACTGTTAGAATTGGAGCAATAACACTAATAAGTAAAGGGAAGAAAGATTTTTTCATAGCTAAATATGATAGCATAGGAAATTTATTATGGGCAAAAAGCGGAGGATCGGCCAATAATGACGAAGAAGGCATCGCTGTTCAGTCCGATTTATCAGGGAATTGTTATATTACAGGTTATTTCCAGGGTAAATTGAACTATGGAACTGATTCAATAATCAGTAAAGGAGACAAAGATATTTTTGTAATGAAACTTGATGTCAACGGGAATATGATATGGTTAAAACAAATTGGTGGAAGCCTTGAAGATAACGTTTCAGGATTAGCAATAGATAATACAGGAAATATTTATCTTACAGGTTATTTCAGGAGCACTATTCTTTATTTTGGAAGTACTCCACTTTCAAATTTCGGCACAAATTTTAATGATGTTTTTATAGCATGTTATAAACCAAATGGTAATCTTTCCTGGACAAAAGATGCAGGAGGCCCATCTGATGAAATCAGTAATGCAATAGCAGTAGATTTGTATGATAATGTTTATATCACAGGTATCTTTTATGATGCTGATGCAAATTTTGATGGAATAAAACCAAAATATTACGGACAATCCGATATTTTTATTGCGAAATATGATCAGAACCAGAAACTACTTTGGGTTAAATCTGCCGGTGGTATAAAAACGGACATAAGTACAGGAATTGCTGTAGACTTTCAGAAGAATATTTTCATTACAGGTTATTTTGAAGAAACATCGAATTTTGGTTCTTCTACTTTGACAAGTGCCGGGAATCATGATATATTTATTGCTAAATATGATTCTCTCGGTAAGAATTTATGGACTACAAGTGCCGGTAATCTTAAAGATGATTACAGTATGAGTATAGGAGTAGATCCAATGGGTAACTGTTATCTGACAGGATCTTTTAATGATAAAATTAAGTTTGACAGTATTAATTTGTTAACTGTAGATGGCAATCCGGGACAGGATATTTTTATAACAAAATATGGCTTAGATATTCCATGCACATTAAAGGCGGATGCAGGTGCAGATCAGACAATTAATTTTGGTTCCAATGCTATAATTAGCGCATCGGCTACCGGAGGAAATACATATTTTTATTCATGGGGTAATGGAATTGGATATACCAAAAACAGAGTTGTTTCACCAACTATCACCACAGTATATAAACTAACAGTAACATCACTACCAAGTGGCTGTAGTTCTATAGATTCTGTAACAATAAATATATCTACTTCAGCTTGCCAGGTAGATGTTGGTTCCGACAAAACTATTTGCAGAGGAGATACAGTAAGTCTATCTGTCTCAGGAGGAGATACATACAAATGGAATAATGGCTTAGGAACGAACTCATCAATCATTGATATTCCACAAATAACAACCATTTACAGAGTAACATTGACAAAGGGGGGATGTACATCATCAGATATGGTTATTATTAATGTTATTGATGCAACGACAGCAGATTTCAATTATGATGTTGTTGATTTGGGAAATGCCACTCATTTTACCGATATGTCAGTTCAGGGAGGAGGATCACTAAATCATTGGTACTGGCAATTCGGTGATTCAGGTACCAGTTCGATAGAAAATCCTAGCCATATATATTCAAGTGCAGGGACTAAAAATGTTTGTTTATCGGTTGAAGATACACGTGGATGCAAAGCTTCAATATGTAAAAACGTAACTGTTAACCAACCAGGAGCATGTAAAGCAAATGCCGGGAATGACAAAACAATTTGTAGAGGTGATACGATAACACTTTCGGCCTCCGGAGGAGACTATTATTCTTGGAGTTCAGGTGCAAATACCCCAAATACAACAATTGTTCCTAATACGACCACTACATATATTGTTTCAGTGATTTCAAATGGAACATGCTTTGCATCGGATAATGTTGTAATTACTGTTAATCCAATACCGGTTGCAAATGCAGGAAGTGATGTCACTATTAATTCCGGAGCAAGTACTACTTTACCTGCTTCAGGTGGCGGAACTTATTCATGGAGCAATAATAAAACTACTGCAAGCATTAGTGTTAATCCTACAATTACGACTACTTACTTTGTTACAGTTTCAAATAACGGATGTTCTAATTCTGCAAAAGTTGTTGTTAATGTTAATGCAACATGTTCTGCCTATGCCGGCCAGGATGTAACTATTTGTAAAGGAAATTCTGCAACTCTTAATGCTTCAGGAGGTAATTCTTATAAATGGAGTAATAATCAGACTACTACAAGCATTAGCGTTAACCCTACAATCACAACCACATATATAGTTACTGCTACTACCGGAACTTGCACTGCTTCCGACAATGTTGTCGTTACTGTAAACCCAATACAGGTTGCCAATGCCGGAAGTGATGTCACTATTAATTCCGGAGCAAGTACTACTTTAACTGCTTCAGGTGGCGGAACTTATTCATGGAGCAATAATAAAACTACTGCAAGCATTAGTGTTAATCCTACAATTACGACTACTTACTTTGTTACAGTTAAAAATAACGGATGTTCTAATTCTGCAAAAGTTGTTGTTAATGTTAATGCAACATGTTCTGCCTATGCCGGCCAGGATGTAACTATTTGTAAAGGAAATTCTGCAACTCTTAATGCTTCAGGAGGTAATTC
>JAUZOY010000027.1 GCA_030706235.1 Bacteroidota bacterium
CATTATTTGCCTGTGCATTACTGCCAAGTACATAAACATCGGAACCTTCTATTCTGATTTTTGCACCTTTGTTTCTAAGTTCATTCGTGATTATTGGCTGATTATAAGGAGGATTTATCATCTTTCCAATAATATATTTTGCAGCACCGGCGTAGCTCATTCCGGTTCTGACAACATAAATGTCTGTTGACAATGGGAAAAATTGTTGGGTTACATTATTGTGTATTCCATAATCCTGCCAACCTCCGTTATTAAGATTCGAAATTATAGTATAATTTGTTGGCAAACCTCCACCATTTGACTGTCCTCTTGATATAAGTGTTAAGATATAATTGTATGAACCTACACCCGAATTAGGTATAATATTCCAATATCCGTAATTCAGAAACTCATTAACTAATAATCCATTTACTGTAAGTAATGCAGGAGGAGATTGGGTATTATCCTCAGTAAAATTTACATCAAGATAACTAAGACCGGTGGCTCCTGCAGCTATCTGAATATTTGCAAGTTCGTAGTTTAATGTAGTACCTACCGGCAGATCATAAGTATTTGAAGCTGCTACCATTCTTCTCAGATTCCCGTTTATATAGTAAGGTCCCGCAGGATAATAACCTACAATTGCATTTGTTGCAGTATTATTTATTATTATTTTATTGGAATTTGTAATTATTCCTCCCTTTGTAAGGGTCAGAACCTGATCAACTCTTAAATCATTGTTCATCTGTAACCAATTTGGCGTAGCATTCTGATTATTGTTTATCAGATTCTCAAAATATGTTACAGACGTACCATCTATTGTCTGAACACCGGTTCCATTAAGATTAACATTTCCATAGGTTGCCGGAGTCACTGTATTTGCCATACTCGAAACAGCATTATTTGTAAAATTTCCTGTAAGATTCAATGTTCCATCAATGCTGATAGTAGAATTCAGATTATTCTTCAGATTACCGAGAACAGTTAGAGTTCCGTTTACCAATAATGTTGAAGAAGTATCATTAAGAAAATTTCCGTTAACACTTAGAGTCCCTCCGCTTGCAACTGTCAGTTTTGCTGTTGCATTAAGATTTCCATCCAGATTATTAACTGTTGCATTATTACCCAGAACATATATATCACCTCCGCCTGCAGGAACTTTTAAACTTGCACCTTTAATTCTCAGTTCATTGGTTATTGGAGGTTGAATATAATTAGGGTTATTCATTTTCCCGATTGTATAATTTCCAAAAACATTCAGAACGGATCGCTTCGCGTAAATATCATTCCCGCTAAAGCCTTGTGTACCCAAAGATTGGAGTCCATAATCAGACCAACCTGAACCAACATCTGATATCATTGTATAATAGTCAGGTGTACCACCACCATTTGTATGACCACGGGACTGTATTGTAAGATTATAGCTAAGATTTGTAATTGCCCCTGAATTTGGTACTATGTGCCAGTAACCGTAATTCAAAAACTCATATACTTTCATACCTGTAACGGTCAATGTCGGAGGTGGTACTTGGGTAGCATCAGTTACAAAATTAACATCAACATAAGTAAGACCTGTAGAACCGGTTAATTCAAGCTTTGCATATTCATAATTATTTAAATCACCTACAGGCAAATCATAGTTATTTAAATTGCTTACATATCTTCTTAAATTTCCATTTATATACATTGTTCCGTTATAACCTGTTATAGCTGTTGACGATGTATTTAATATTTTCAAAGTATCAGTAAAAGTATTTATCAGGCTTCCGGATTTACTGAACTTCAGAATTTTACTGATATCTGTATTTATATTAAGATCTAATCTTATACTATTTGAATCAATCAGGTTTTCAAAAACAGTTTTTGTAGTTCCATCAATAACCTGAGGTGATGTTGAGTTTCTGAATATTACCGTACCGAATACTGCCGGAGTTGTAGTTCTTGCAATACCGGCTATACCATTATTTACCCAATTACCCTGAAGGTTAAGACAGCCATCAAGCTGTAATGCAGAATTAGTATAATTATTAAAATTACCTGTTACAAATATAGTATCAGTTTGACTCAATTGACTAATAGTACTGGTATCTACATTCTGTAAATTTACATTCACCCATATTTTACCATCAGTTGAAATTGTAGATTTACTTCTGTTCGTTAATGTATTGTTTATTATTATCTTACCTCCATTAGCTTGAGTAATTGTACTACCTGAAAGATTATATAAACTACCGGTAATTGTAAAAATAGTATTATTCAGATTTATTACTGAATTTACATTATTTACATCTCCATTCACGTAAACTGTATTACCTGATGCAGCCACGTCAAAAATCGGAACAACACCTGTTGCTGTTGTTTTATTATTTTTAATATTTGCCCCATTGCCTAAAACATATAAAACGGAACCTGTTCCAAAATTCATTGCTGCTCCTTTATTTTGCATTACATTGGTAATTGGTGGTTGATTATACAATGATGTTGAATTGGTTTTACCCGTTATATAACTGCCAAAAGCTGTAAGTGTGGTTCTTCTTGTTTTTATATAGGACCCTATAAACTGTTGTGTTCCGGCTGAATGCGTTCCGTAATTACTCCATCCGCTCCCAACATTAGAAATTAATGAATATTGATCAGGTGTTCCTCCAAGATTTGTATGATTTAAGGAATATGTATTTAAATTGTAAGTGTATGTTCCGGCATCAGGTGAAATCTTCCAATATCCGTTTATTCCGGAATAATCCAGAAATACATTTATAGGAGTATTCAGTACTGTTAATCCGCCTGGTACTGTCTGGTTTGCAAGATTAAAATTTACATTAAGATAATTAAGTCCTGATGTAGTTAACAGTTCTATCTGCGCCAATTCATAATTAGTCCCGTTTCCTACCGGCAGATCATAATTTGTATTCTGAGCTACATACCTTCTTAAATTACCATCTATATATCCTGAAGGAACAGATGAAGGTAAAGCATATCCTGATATTGCCGTATTTATTTTATTGATTACTATAAGTGTATTTGTACCGGTAGTAATATTTCCCGTACTGTTAAATGTAAGCGAAGAATCTATTTCCTGATCGACTGTATTTATAAGTGTAACTCCGCTATTATTACTAATTGTCATCTTTTCAAATATGGTCATCTGACTTCCGCCTATTTTCTGGTTTGCAGTACCGTTAAAATTAACAGTTCCACCTACAGTTGTAGTTGCTGAATTTAATATGGCAGATGTTGCATTGTTCGTCCAGTTTCCGGATATATTAAATGTCCCATCGAGTTTTAAAACTGATGAATTATTGTTTGTGAAATTACCTGTAAGATTTAAAATACCGGCAGGTGATATTGTTGAATTTTGATCGTTTAATATATTCCCCTGAACTGTTATTGTACTTCCGGCTGCCTGTGTAAACAAACTTGAATTTTTATTTGTCAGTGTTCCTGATATTGTTTCTGCTACTGCTCCTGAAAAATTTATTGTTGCTAAACTGTCAGTCATATTTCCATTTACGGTAATCGCTCCTGAGTTTTGTGTAAAGTTTCCTGACCTGTTAAGAAAATCTCCGTTTACTAGAATAGTTACCCCTGTTCCGGCATTAATGTTTGCTCCCCAGCCTGCATTTACTACTGTATCATTTTTTAATGTTGCATTGTTTCCAAGAACATATAATTTGGAATTATTACCCAACATTATCCTGCTTCCCTTGTTTTTAAGTGTATTTGTTATTGAAGGTTGATTGTATAATGATGATGAATTGGTTTTTCCTATAAGGTATTTACCAAAAACAGTAAGGCTTGTCCTTCTTGCTTTTATATATGAACCTGTAAATTGCTGAGTACCGGCTGAATGTGTCCCATAATTACTCCATCCGCTGCCAATATCTGAGATTAATGAATATTGGTCGGTTGTTCCTCCCAAACTTGTATGACTTAATGAATATGTATTTAAATTATATGTATATCCTCCGGCATCAGGTGTAATTGTCCAGTATCCATTTGTTCCGGCATAATCCAGAAATACATTGATCGGAGTATTAAGTACCGTTAATCCTCCCGGAACAGTTTGATTATTAAGTGTAAAATTAATATCCAGATAATTAAGTCCTGTAGTTGTTAAAAGTTCTATCTGTGCCAATTCATAATTAGTTCCGTTTCCTACAGGCAGATCATAATTTGTATTTCCGTTTACATATCTTCTTAAATTCCCATTAATATAACCTGATGGTGCTGAGGATGGTATTGCATACCCTGATATTGCTGTGTTTGCAGGATTTTTAATTATTAAACTATTTGATCCTGTAGTGATATTTCCTGTACTGTTAAAAGTGAGCAATGAATCCACTTCCTGATTCACAGTATTTATTAAAGTAACTCCATTATTATTACTGATCTTCATCTTTTCAAATATTGTCATCTGACTGCCACCTATTGTTTGAGCTGTAGAACCATTAAAATTTACAGTTCCTTCTGTATTTGTAGAACTGTTTAATATCTGTGAAGTTGCATTGTTTGTCCAGTTCCCTGCAATGTTAAATGTTCCATCCAGTTTAAATACAGATGAATTATCGTTTGTAAAATTTCCTGTCAAATTTGTTATTCCCGCTGACAGCAAAGTTGAACCAAGATCATTTATTATGTTGGTTTGTACTGTCAAAATTCCTCCGCTTGCACTTTGAGTAAAATTGCTTGAATTTTTATTCGTAAGTGTACCTGCAACAACCAATGTATCAATTCCTGAAAGTGTAACCGTAGCAGATGTATCCAGCATATTACCATTTACGGTTATTTTCCCCGAAGTTTGCTGCAACGTACTTGTCCTGTTCAAAAAATCACCATTTACTAATATTCTTACATTTGTTGAAGCATCAATTTTTGCAATGCTGCTATCATTTTTCAATGAAGCATTGTTTCCCAAAGCATACATGTATGAACCTGCACCTAAATTTATTTTTGCAGCTTTATTTTTAAGTACATTTGTTATAGGAGGTTGATAATACAATTGATTTGATCCATTGTAACCAATAATAAAATTACCGAAACTGGTCATTGATGTACGTCTGGCTGTAATATAGGGACTGCTAATTGTTTGTGTTCCACATGAATGAAATCCATTATTTGCCCATCCTGAACCTATATCACTTATAAGAGAAAACTGGTCTGGGGTTGTTCCTCCTCCGTTTGTCTGTCCATTAGATCTTGCATTTATGTTATAGGTATAAGTTGCTCCCGTATTTGGAGAAATTGTCCAGTAACCGTAATTCAGAAAAGAATTTATCGGAATTGTATTAACAGTTAACCCTCCCGGTGGTGTTTGAGTATTATCAACTGTAAAACAAACATCCAGATAATTCAATCCTGTTGTCCCAAGTAGTTCCAATGTCAATAATTCATTATAAACTGTACTTCCAACCGGTAAATCATATGTTGTATTTCCTGTTACCAGTCTTTTTAAATGCCCGTTTATATATCTTGTTGCATTATATCCGACAATTGCGGTATTTGAATTATTATTAACAAAAAGTGTATCTGTTCCTGTAGTTATCAGAGCATTTGTATTTGATAATGTAAGCACATTATCTATTCTCTGACTACCTGTAATGCTCAATCCTGAGTTATTATTTAATGTCAGATTTTCAAATATTGTTTTTTGGGTACCTGAAATATTCTGAAGTGCAGTTCCTATAAAATTTACATTTGAAAGTATTGCCGGAGTTCCATAAGAAATAGTTGATTTACCATTATTTATCCAGTTACCTTTAATATTGATTATACCGTCTGATTGTATGCTTGCATTGGTATTTACTGTTGAGTTGGTAAGATTTCCGTTAGCATTAATCGTTCCTGTTGAATTTATATATATTACACTGTCATTATTAATATTTCCGTTTACTGTCAGAGAATTATCTATTCTGATATACCCTGTAATATTATTTGTCAGATCTCCCTGAACTGTCAGATTCCCTCCGGAATAAACTCTTACGGCACTGTCATTGACCATATTACCTGCAACATTTAGGGTACCGCTTATTGTCAGGCTTGCAACCGTACTGTCATTATTAATCAATGCACCGTTTCCTATTACATACATCTGAACTCCTGCAGGAATGCGGATTCTGGCAGATTTATTCAGTAGTTTATTTGAAATCGGATTCTGGTATGTAGGAAAAACCTCAACATGCTGTCCTTCGGCAACTTCTACAAAAGCAAACACAAATAAAACCATAAATGCAAATGATTTACAGGCAATTTGCAGCAACCAATATAAAATAATTTTATTATGGTTATAAACTTTCATAATTGTAATAGACAAACTTCAAAAGTAAGAAAATTTCTTTTAATAATACAAATTTTTTGTTAAAAAAGTTGCATTATTTTATAATTTGCTCTGATTTTATTATAAAATCCATTAGGCATAAGCTATTTTAGGCCTGAAGTTTGTTAATAATTAAAAATATGTGTGTAATATTCCCTAATTATTTGGTATCCTTTATATATCCCTATTGTATCCTTTATATATCCTTATTGTATCATTTTGTCTTATTTCATCACAACAACTTTCTTAACAATTCTCTCAACCACAAACTCTCCATTATTCGGATTAAGATAAACACTTTGTTTCCTCCCCTCGCCTGAAGCATCATCGTCTATCATTTTGCAATCGTTACATCCGCCACTGCATTTGCAACAGGATATGCAAATAAATCAACTATTGTATTAAATACTGTACTAGAAATTACCGGGTCATTATGATCAAAATAAATGTATGAATTATCTATATGAATAATTATGACTTGAGGATAATATTAAATTTCCTTATATCAGTCAAAGAACTTTTAGAATTTTTGTAGGAATTGATTTTGAATACTTTTATTTAAAAAATCATTTAATCAAAATTATTTCTTCTTTGCGAGAAGTAGGTTTGATTGTCCATATCTGAACTGATACCCTATACCAAATGGTAATGGTTTTACTTTAGATGGAATTTTATAAAGGCTATCAAGATCTTTCTGGAAGTGATTTTCAAAAAGTCGTATAGGTCCAACATATTTACCATATAATTGTATATCCCATTTTTTGGATTTAAAAAATTTATATGGTATACCTGAATCATCTTCCAAAATATTCCTGCTTTGATCAAGAATACATTTTCTGATTTCTGAAAAATATGCCTTATGCATTAGATATGATGCAGACTTTATATATGTATTGAATTGTCCTAGATTCCTGACATAATCTAAGAAATATGGTACTTTTTCAAATGCAAAATTTGCCAGATTTACTGAAAAATAATATAATGTTTTGGTTTCATTTTTTTCTGTTTTAAAATGTATTTCAGTCCCTGTTATACGTTTGGCCGGTAAACTTGTTGTATCCTTAAATGAACCTGCGACAATCTCTCCCTTACTATTTAATTTTACCGGGTTAACATCCAATATTTTATTCCCTGTTCTTTCCATAAAAATCAAAATTACAGCAAGATTTCCGGTAACATCACCTGCTCTGAAATCTACTGCCATATCTTTTGTCTTAAAGAAACTTATATTAAGTATATCATTCAAAGATGTATTTATATGTTTAAAATATCTTCTAGCTATGCTATCATTTTTTAATCTCCCGACATTTGGCAAGCCGCCTACATTTTCAAGACCTGCCATAACATATTTCTTTGCATTCGGAAAAAATACAAACATATTAAGGAAGTCTGGTCCACTAAACGGATAAAACAATACATCAGAACTTTTATTAGCTTCTAATAGCTCTTTTCTTGAAAATTCTGACATTTTTTTCAGTTTATTTGCTTTGAGTTTTGTCCAGACCGTGTCTGATAATGCAGCATATTTTTTCCAGGAACGATAATTTTCAAGTTTGTTCAGTTCATTTTCATTTTCCTGTTTCATCCCTGAAATAAATCTTGACATATTGTCAACCTTTACATTGGCAACAACCACTTCCGGAGAACTTTCAGTATTATCAGCTGCTTCTTCAGTTTTGTTTTTATCTATTTCAGTTTTCCCTTCATATGCTTTAGTTGTTACTTTTTCTGCCGTAGTTATACTATCACTTCCTTTTTCATTTTTACTATTATTTGTAGTATTTTTTTGATTGCAGGATATTAAGAATAAAAAAGAAATTAGTAATGAATAAATACCAAAGCTAAAAATATTCTTTACCATGATTTAAAAATTTTTGTATGCTTTATTATACAGTTTTTTACATAACTTTTTCATTTGTGCGCTATTAAAATTTACGTACAAAAAATAAATTCAGTTTTCCTCATCATTAGTTTCAAATTTCTTTTTATCAGTTTCAAACTTTGTTGTCAGATAATAAAATATGAAACCTGATAAAACAGTAGCTAAACCAAGTAATGATTCTGTAGTTTTTTCTTTCATTAGAAAAACTAAAATCCATAAACTAATAACAAGAAATATAATCGGTACAAAAGGATAACCCCATGTTTTATATGTTAATTTTGAGTCATCTACATTATTTTTTTTATCACGATATCTCAGAACAAAAATTCCTGCTACAGTCAGGAAAGTAAATAAATTCAGGGTAAAACCGGTATAAGTCAGTACACTTTCAAACGAGGATGTATAAATAAAAATTAATGTTATTATACATTGCAATAAAATTGCATAAACCGGAGCCCCGTTATTATTCTGATATGAAAAAAATCTGAATGCTTTCATATCTTCACCCATTACTTTAATAACCCTAGGACCGGCAAAGATCATAGCACTCATTGTGGATATCAATAATAATGAAATTATTAACCCCATAAGTCTTCCTCCCAGATTTCCGAAGATATTTGTTGCTGATATATAACCTACTTCAACCTGACCGGCCAACTGACTCATTGGTGAAGTATAGAGAAACACATAATTAAGCAAAACATAACATAATAATACAACTGCAGTACCTATTAATAATGACTTTGGAACGTTCTTTTTAGGATTATTTATTTCCGAGGCAATATATACAGATGCATTCCAACCTGAATAAGCATAAGTAACAAAAACCAGTGATACCGCAAATGCAGGTGAAATAATTTCTTTCCAGTCAACCATTTTTGGTATAATACTGATTGTCTGGCGATCACCTCCTATTATAAATGCAGAAAGAATGAAGATTGATATCAATATTATCTTTATTGATGTAAAAGATACCTGAAAATAACTTCCGGCTTTTACATTATATGCATGTATTGATGTCAATAGCAATATTATTCCGGCAGCTACGTGATTTTCTATATGATAACCATGAATTAAAGGGAATACACTGGATAAATATTTACTGAATGCTATTGATGCTAAAGCAACCGGAGCTGCAAAGCCTACCAATAAAGATATCCAACCGCTAAGGAAGCCAATTGAAGGATGATAAATTCTTGATAAATAATAGTATTCCCCTCCTGAATGTGGCATTCTTGCTGCCAATTCACCATATGTCAATGCTCCGGACAGAGCTATCACCCCACCGGCAACCCATAATAACATTATCGAAAAAACAGAATGAATATCAATTACCTGGAACCCTATACTGGTAAATACCCCTGTACCAATCATATTGGCGATTACAATACTTATAGCTGTATATACTCCAACTGATTTTTTCATTCCTTCATTTTATCCTTCTTTTATATAAAAATTTCTTCTGTTTTATTATAGAAGTGATATTCAAGTATATGATAAGAGTATTCGGGTCTTATTTTTATCCACTTTTTGTACTTAAAATACCATTTCATTTGTATTGAAAAGATTCCTTTTGTAAGGTATGAATAGATATAGGGACTTATAGTCAGCAATAAATCCTTTTCATTTTGCTCTCTTAATAGAAATTTTATTTTATTTTCAAGTTCATAATAAAATATCTGGCTTGATTTTATTTCACCTGAGCCATTACATGCAGGACATTTCTCTACAGTATCAATATTCATTTCGGGTCTTACCCTTTGACGTGTGATCTGAACCAAACCAAATTTACTTGGAGGAATTATGCTATGTCTGGCTTTATCAGATTTCATATCTTCCTTTATTTTTTCATAAAGCAGACGACGATTTGCACTTTGGGTCATATCTATAAAATCTACGACTATGATCCCTCCCATATCTCTTAATCTTAGTTGTCTGGCTATTTCGCTTGCAGCTTCCATATTAGTATCTACTGCATTTGATTCCTGATTATTGTCCGACTTAGTGCTATGTCCGCTGTTTACATCAATAACATGCATTGCTTCCGTATGTTCTATTATAAGATAAGCACCGTTTTTCAACGATACTGTTTTACCAAATGCATGTTTTATTTGTTTGTCAACTCCAAAATACTCAAATATAGGTTCTTTACCTTTAAAGAGTTTAACTATTTCTACTTTCTCGGGTGCAATAGTTGAGATATAAAGTTTTATTTCTTCAAAAAGCTTTATATCATTTACATAAATACTATTAAACGTTGAGTTTAAATGGTCTCTGAGAATTGCAGAAGTTCTGTCCAGTTCACCTAATATTTTCTTAGGTGGCTCAGCATTTCTCAACCGTTTAGTGCATTCCTTCCATTTAGACATCAGATCTTTTAAATCATTTTCTATATCTGATACTTCTTTATTTTCAGCTACAGTTCGGATTATTACTCCAAAATTTATTGGTTTAATATTCGAGACTATTTGTTTCAGTCTTTGTCTTTCTTCAATATTTTTTATTTTTTGTGAGACTGAAACTCTTTCAGAAAAAGGAACTAAGACAAGGTACCTGCCTGCAATAGATATTTCGGAACTTAATCTTGGCCCTTTAGTCGAAATTGGTTCTTTGGCTATCTGTACAAGAATAGTTTGGTTAGTTGACAAAACATTGGATATTTTGCCGGTTTTTTCAATATTGGGTTCAAGCACAAACTGTTCAGAATCAAGCTTTACTTGTTTGTTTGCCATAACAAATTTTGTATGCTTGACTAATGAATTTATCTGTGGCCCCAGATCCAGGTAGTGTAAAAAAGCATCTTTTTCATAGCCTACATCTATAAAAGCTGCATTCAAGCCATGAATTATCTTTCTTACCCTGCCCAGATATATATCTCCTACCGCAAAATCTTTGTTGTTTTTTTCTTTACTTAATTCAACTAACCTCTTCTCTTCTAATAAAGCTACTACAACTTCCGAATCCGATGAATCAATTATTAATTCGTTATTCACTATTAAAATATATAATTTTTCGAATCAATTTACTTCTGATGTATAAAATACAATACACCCACATCTCTAAAATTAAAAGATGCAAAACACATAAAATAAAATATATAAATAAACCTCTATCCGAGATTTATTTATATATTTTACAGTAAGTTAAACGTAAAGATTATTTCTTCTTATGTCTATTCTTTCTTAAGCGTTTTTTTCTTTTATGAGTCGACATTTTATGTCTTTTTCTTTTCTTCCCACAAGGCATTATATTCTTTAGTTTAAATTAATAAATAAATAAATTACTTTTTAACAGTTTTTTTAACATCATTCAGGAAAACCTTTGCAGGTTTAAAAGCCGGAATAAAATGTTCAGGAATAATAATTGTAGTTTTCTTTGATATATTTCTTCCTGTTTTTTGTGCTCGTTTTTTAACTATGAAACTTCCAAAGCCTCTTAGATAAACGTTTTCACCTTTCTGAAGACTTGATTTCAAAGTATTCATAAAAGCTTCAACTGTAACAGTTACAGCCATTTTTTCAACACCGGTTTTGTTTGCAATCTCGGTAATAACTTCTGCTTTTGTCATTTTATTAAGATTTTAAATGGTTTAATATTTTCCAATTTTGCTGCAAATATAAATACTTTTTTTGAAATGAAATCTTTTTTTAATAATTTTCAACTATATAGCTTTTTTTTCGATTAGAAAAATATGTTTTTTTTGCCTTCATATTTGGAAATTTTTCATACAATAGGATACACATTTTCCCCTGTATCATTATAGTCCGAATAATTTAAATTGATTTTAACTTTGCAGATTAAACAACTTTATATCTTATAGTTACAAAATATTATGAAATTTTATTCAAATAAACATAAAAAAGATCATCAGCAATTTTGAAATTCTTTTCTTTCATGTTCGGAATAACAATTTCTTTATAATTCGTTGTAGGATAAATAAATTCGAATTTATTCTTTTTAGTTGTAATTTTTATTGGCATATCAAATTTATCTACAACTCCCTCCCATTTATATCTTAAAATAAGGCCATTATCTTTTTTAATAAGTTTGTATCTGAAAACCGGAGGATATGTATGTTTTAAATACTGATTAAATATTATTGATAAGTTCTTTCCGCTTTTTGTATTAAAATACATTACAATATCATTATAACTTACTGTTTTATATCTGTAATCTCTCTGGATCCCATATAGTATGTCATAGAATATTCTATCATTATCAATAACACTTCTAATTGTATTTATCATAAGAGCTCCCTTACTATACATATCCTGAGAGCCTTCAATGTTAAAATTATAATCAGGAATGCAGGCTTTATCGTTCTGAATATAAAACTTTTTTTTATTTAAATATTTTAAAGCCATTTCTGCTCCATACATACATTCAACATAAAGCGCTTCTGAATATGTGCAAAATGCTTCATGTATCCACATATCTGCAAGATCTCCCATACTTACACTATTTCCCCACCACTCATGTCCTGTTTCGTGAATTATTATATAATCAAAAGGTAGTTTAAGCAAGGAGTAATCTTCCCGGAAATATCCGTTTGCATAATCATTTCCATAGGCTATGGCACTTTGATGTTCCATACCTGCAAATGGAGTTTCTATTAATTTATATCCATCTCTTTGAAATGGATATGGACCCAGAAACTTTTCATAACATTTTAATAATGGTTTTACCTGTGAAAACTGTTTCTTTGCTTTATTAAGATTGTATTCGAATACATAATAATTTAATTTCAGGCTATCTTTACCATTTACTGAATAATCATAAAAATTAATATAATCCCCTACACAAATTGTGGCATTATAATTCAATATAGGATAACTAACAAACCAATCATATCTTGAAAAACCATTATCCAAATCAATTTTCCGCCTCATAGTACCATTTGATACGCACTTCAACTCTGAAGGCACACTACAGCTTATCATCATGCTGTCAGGTTTGTCTGATAAATGATCTTTATTGGGATACCATAGACTGGCTCCTATACTTTCACATGCTACTGCTACCCAATCTTTTCCGTTTCGATCTTTTGTCCATACAAAACCTCCATCCCACGGTGGCTTTTTTGCTATTTTGGGCTTCCCATGATAACATACCTTTATTTTATCATTTATGTCTTTTTTTTCTGTTTTGTCAAAATATACAAATACAACATTTTCATCTCTTTTATAATTGAGATTTCTATTCCCATGAATTATACTATCAATTTTCATATTTGAGAAAAGGTCTATTTGTATAGTATCAAAATCTCTTAAAACATTATAATATATCTCATTGCTTCCTGAAATACTTTTATCAGGAATATCAACTTTTATATCCAAATGATAAAATGTAACATCGAAACAAGTTCTAAGTGGAGACAAGATACCCCTTAAAGAATCAGCTCTGGTATAGCCCTGTGATTTGGCTGAAATTGCTGATATTAAAATAATTACTGATATAAATAAGCTTAGTCTGTTACTCACAATTTTAAATTTAAAAGGGAAGAGTTATTTTATATATCCCTTCCCCAAACTTTTTAACTTTTAACTTTCAACTTTATTTGTTGGATTATCCACATAATGAATAGTCACATGACATACACTTCGTACATCCTTCGGAATATACCAATCCATTTTCATCACCACATTTAGGACATTTTTTATCAACTGCTTTTGTGCCGTCAGGAATAAACTTCTTTAAAGCTCTTTCAACACCATTCTTCCAGGTATTTATTGTGTCTTTGTCAAGTCGAAGTTTAGAAACTATATTTACAACATGAGGCAGTGGCATTCCATGGCGAAGGATTCCTGAAATAAGTTTAGCATAGTTCCAGTATTCTTTATCAAAAAGTCGGGATAATCCTTCAATAGTTGTTTTATATCCTTCTTTATCTTCAAATTGAAAGTCATATCTTGAGCCTTTTTCAGTTTTATTTTTTATAATCCAACCCTTTGTAACCCAGCTTGGGACAAACAAACCTTCTGCTTTGCCGGTAAATATTTCATAAGGTCTTCCGTCAAGCAATCCAACAACAGCAATCCATTTATCATAATCGTTCTGAAACCTTACTATTTCTGCTTCCAGCTTTTTAGGTCTTACAGGTGCATCAGTTTCTCTTACAACATGTACTTCAGGTTCTTTCTTTTTTGGATCTGAAGATTTTACTAAAACTCCATCTCTTGAACCATCCCTGTATACAGTAATTCCTTTACATCCGCTTTCCCATGCAGTTTTATATATTTCACCAATAAGTTCTTCCTTAACATCTTTTGGAAGATTTACGGTAACACTGATTGAATGATCAACCCATTTCTGAACGGCTCCCTGCATTTTAACTTTACTTATCCAGTCAATATCATTTGCTGTTGCCTTATAATATGGTGAGTTCTTAATTATTTCGTTTATTGAAGCTTCATCCATTTTGTTAACTTCTTCAACATTATAGCCGTTTGCTTCGAGCCAGACAGCAAATTTATGATGCAATACGTTGAATTCTTCCCAGTTGTCACCCATTGCATCAGTAAAATCTATTTTAACATTGACATCACCGGGATTTACTTTTCTTCTTCTTCTGTAATTTATCATAAATACAGGTTCAAGTCCGGATGTTGTCTGAGTCATAAGACTTGTAGTTCCTGTTGGAGCAATAGTCAGCAAGGCTATGTTTCTTCTTCCATATTTTACCATATCCTGATAAAGAGTATTATCCACTTCTTTAAGTCTTAAAATAAACGGATTATTTTTTTCTCTTTCTGCATTAAATATTTCAAATGCTCCTCTTTCTTTTGCAAGATTTACAGAAGATCTGTATGATTCAACTGCAAGTAATTTATGTACTTCAACACTAAAGTTAGTAGCATTATCAGAGCCATAAGTTGCTCCCAGTGCAGCAAGCATATCACCTTCACCTGTTATTCCGATACCGGTTCTTCTTCCCTGATTACATTTCCTTTTAATTTTTTCCCATAATTCGACTTCAGTTCTTTTTATATCAAAGTCTTCAGGGTCTGAGTTTACTTTTGAGAGAATCTTATCAATATTTTCAAGTTCCATGTCAATAATGTCATCCATAATTCTCTGAGCAATCTTAACATGATTTGCAAAAAGGTCTACATCAAAACTTGCTTCAGGTGTAAAAGGTTTGTCTACATAACTATACAGATTAATAGCAAGCAATCTGCAACTGTCGTAAGGACAAAGAGGAATTTCACCGCAAGGATTTGTTGATACTGTTTTAAATCCGAGGTCAGCATAACAATCAGGAACAGATTCTTTTATAATGGTATCCCAGAATAATATTCCCGGTTCAGCTGATTTCCATGCGTTGTGTATGATTTTATTCCATATTTCAACAGCATTCACTCCTTTTACTACTTTAGGTGTGTCACTATCTATAGGATATTGCTGTGTATAAACACTTCCGTTTAATACAGCTTTCATGAATTCATCATCAATTTTTACAGATACATTTGCTCCGGTAACTTTTCCTTCAACCATTTTTGCATCTATAAAATTTTCAACATCAGGATGTTTTATAGAAATACTCAACATCAATGCACCTCTTCTTCCATCCTGAGCTACTTCTCTTGTTGAGTTTGAGTATCTTTCCATAAAAGGTACAATTCCGGTTGATGTAAGAGCACTGTTCATTACAGGACTTCCTCCGGGTCTTATATGAGAAAGATCGTGACCTACTCCTCCTCGCCTTTTCATTAACTGAACCTGTTCTTCATCAATCTTCATTATACCGCCATATGAATCTGAAGGACCTTCCATTCCTATTACAAAACAATTTGATAATGAAGCAATCTGAAAATTATTTCCAATACCGGCCATTGGACTTCCCTGAGGAACTATGTATTTAAATTCTTTAAGTACTTTATATACTTCCTCTGCACTCATCGGATTTGGATATTTCTTTTCTATTCTTGCCACCTCATTTGCTATTCTCCAATGCATATCATCCGGTGTCATTTCATATATTCTACCGAAAGAATCCTTAAGAGCATATTTATTTATCCATACATTTGCAGCTAAAGTATCACCTTTAAAATACTCAGTAGCTTTATCCAGTACCTCCTGATAGGAAAAGTACTTCATTTCTTTTTCATCTTTTTGATCATTCACTTTTTTTTCTTCTTTATTTATTTTTTCGTTTGAATCATTAATAAATTTTTTATCGTCCTGTTCGTAATTTTCAACGGTATTTGGTCTTATTCTTCTCGATATAATATCGTTAAAGATATCAGTATCTTTTTTATTTGTCTCTGATATTTTATAGTCTATTTCTATTCGTTTTTCTTCCATATTATTTTTTTCTTCGCTTTTTTATTTATATAATAGCTTGTTTTAATGAATAATAAAATAACAATAATATTATTTTTTTGAATCTGCAATTTAGGATAAAGATTTCTTACTGATATTGATAAGTTATTAACAATTTTTATAAATATCTAAACATCAATTTTTTTAATGTTGAAACTTTAAAAACCAATTCACACTCTTTTATATATATTGAGTTACAACATATTGTGTTATTAAAGTTACTAACATTATAAAAGTTAGTAACTTTTCATTCCTGTTTATTTTTCATTTTTTCTATGATCATCTGATTTCTATAGCCGCTTTCCGGGAATAAAATTAATTTAATGTCTGGTCACATTAATATCTTGTCATCGATAATGCTTTTTTATTCTGCTATCCCGTACTTATCCTACACTTATCCTATTCAGCTGCGTAGCAGCATAATATTTATAGAAAAAGTATTCCCCTACCATTCTGTAAGCTGCGTAGCAGCGAAATATTTATTTGAAAGTTCATCTGTTTTATTCAGCATAAATCTTCCTTTTCAGTCATATGTAAAGATTTTACCTTATTATTTGGGAAAGTTATATTCGAAGTAAATTCTACTATACTCATTGTATACTCAATGTATACTCAATATAATCTCATTGTATTCTCATTGTGACAAATCTCTCTCTCCCTAAACCTTTAACACTTTCAACTTTTCATTTTTCACTTTTCATTTTTCACTATTTTAATCTCTCTCTTCATTCCATTACAATCAACTCTGATAAAATACAGTCCCGGAGCAAGGGTTCTGAAATCAAGATTTGTCATTGATTTTGTCAGTTTCTGATTAATTACATTTCGGCTCATGTTGTCATATACCTGCACTGTTCCGCATATATCCGCAGATGAATTTGTAACCTCAACCTTCACATAATCACTTGTTGGATTGGGATAAACCTTTATTTCAGAACTGCCAACCGTAAGCGTTGTAGCATCATTAGTTTTTACATCTGTAGCATAGGTTTCATTAGTCTTTGTAGTAGTCGTAGTATCTTGTTTCGGATCCGGCTTTCTTGTATTATCCGATTTATGATACCTCTTAATCCTGTTGCCTGCCGCATCAGAATCAAAATGATATACTACTGTGTTTTGGGCTATAGAAACATTGATTATTATGCTTGTTATTATTAGTGTTATAAGTTTGTATGGTTTCATATTAATTTTCTAAAATTCTTGCATTAATTTTTCATTTTATAAATTATAATTTCTTAAAGTGAGATTATTTTTATAGGCTCCCCAAACACTAATTTTTCAGGAATTCCTATTTCTTTCCTTTTCCTTATAAATGTTTCTTTTGAAAATGGGCCTAAAACTGAATCATTTATTTTATTTATTATCCAATATTGATGAAAGTTACTTTTTTCAAATTCATCCGTACATTGTTTATAAAATTTTTTTTCCCAATCATTTATATTTTTTTTTCGACAAGAGTCATTACAAATACATATTTGATCTATTGGTTTTTGGTCTATAAGTACATAACTACTATCAAAAACGTAATTTACAATAACAGTTGGAATAATTACATCATAAGCTTCTCCTTTATCTCTCATTTTTATTATTGTTCTATCTGTATAATGATTCATACTATAGTAATAGTTTTTCCCTAAATTATGATTTGAAGGTAACCTCCAACATCCATATTGTAAAATAATTAATATTATTATAAAGATTTTTTTCATAAATTTAAGGTTTAATATACACATTACCTTTAATTATTATTGGATAACTTCCTCCAAAAAAATATGGTATAATACCATAAGTAGGTCCATTGTGTAAATAATCATCTATAAAAGTTGCAATATTTCTTTGTGAAAAACCATTTTTCCATTCAATATTAAAATTATATTCATCAGCCATAAATGAGAACCTATTGTTTCCTTCATATCTTAAGTCTATTTTACCAATAACTAATGCTTCACCACTATCAGGATTCTTCTTATAAAAATCAATATTAGCTATATCACCTATTTTTTTAACATTCTTAAATTCTGGATCTTTCATAGAAAAATCGCTCATATCTATATCTGATGAATTTAAATATAACGGGTTATTTTTCCCTCCTCCTATTTGATAATGATTATAAGCTATTGCTAATAATTTTATAGCTTTTATATTTCTTACTATTAAACTTATTAATCCAGGTTTATTAGGAGCATCCTCAGTTTGACCAGAATTATTTTCACAATTATTCTCATCATCACAGTCGTCAGTAACATTTTGGGATTTATCATTATCTATTTCCTGCGGTTCCGAAATTTGATTCGCTACTTCTGGTGTTAAATTCATACATGCTGCTAATAAATTTATATCCTCCATTCCAATTTGCAGATAACGATTTCGACAATTTAAATCTTCAAGCATACTATTATTATTTAATTTTTCAGCAGCAATCTGAATACTATTTGATATCGCATATCTTATTTGACTTGCCCCTACTGACATATTCCCACTCGGATCTGAATACATCACCGGATTATTCCTGCAATACATGTAGCGGTTAAATGAAGATACTGATGTTGCTCCCTGAACATAA
>JAUZOY010000270.1 GCA_030706235.1 Bacteroidota bacterium
AACGGGGAATACCTTATTGGTGCAAGTGTTTTTATAAAAGATATCAAAAGAGGGGTACTGACAAACCAATATGGATTTTACTCAATCACATTGCCTTCAGGGAACTACAATGTTTCTATTACTTTCGTAGGATATAAAGATTCTGTTTATAATATTAATCTTAACAAAGATATCAGGCTTAATATTTCAATGAACCCAAAATCTATTACTACTCAAGAAGTAGTTATCTCAGCTGAAAAAGACAATAAAAATATTAAAATAAACCGGATTGGTACAATTCAGCTTTCTGTAGATAAGATTAAAACACTACCTGCTTTCTTAGGTGAAGTAGACATAATGAAATCGATTCAGCTCATGCCCGGTATTCAAAATGCAGGAGAAGGTAATAGTGCCTTTTATGTAAGAGGAGGCGGTCCTGATGAAAATCTGGTACTTTTAGACGATGCTTTGATATATAACCCTTCGCATCTATTTGGTTTCTTCTCTATTTTCAACTCCGATGCAGTAAAAAATATGGAACTCATTAAAGCAGGAATGCCAGCAAATTACGGAGGTCGTCTGGCATCAGTCGTAGATATTTCCACAAAAGAAGGAAATAATAAGAATTTTGAATACAATGGAGGTTTGGGATTAATTTCTTCCAGATTAACAATTGAAGGTCCAATTAAAAAAGATACAGGTTCTTTTTTAATTTCTGGTCGCAGAACCTATGCTGATCTGATTATGCAGCCTTTCTTAAGCGATAGTTCTCAATTCAAAGGCTCCGGTTATTATTTTTACGACTTAAATGCAAAAGCAAATTATCGTCTCTCTGATAAAGACCGCATTTTTATTAGCGGATACTTTGGCAGGGATGTATTCAGCTTAAAATTAAAAAATGATAATTTCAACAATTCCATCTCATGGGGAAACTCTATGGCTTGTTTAAGATGGAATCATCTTTTCAATAACAAACTATTTATTAATTCCTCTTTTAATTTCAGTGATTATAGCTTTGATTTCTCTGCTACTCAGGGCCCTTATAATATATCTTTCAAAACAGGAGTAAGAGATGTCACCGGAAAATTCGATTTCACATATTTTCCTGATAGCAGGAATCATTTTATGACAGGAGGATCTTATACTTTTCATACTTTTACCCCTGATAATGCATCAGCAAAATCTGTTGATGTCTCTCTCAATATCAAGAATATTAAACTCTATTCACTTGAAGGTGCATATTATTTACATGACGATTTCGACATTACTGAAAATTTAAAAATTTCGGGAGGGCTGCGTTATTCCATTTTCAGTATGATCGGACCTTTTGACAGATATGTACAGGATGCTTTTGGCAATAATTACGATACTATACATTACGGTAACGGAGAATTTATCCATACTTACAATAGAATAGAACCTCGTTTCTCTACAAGATTGATAATTTCCAAAAATGCTTCAATAAAAGCTGCTTATACAGAAAACTATCAATATGTTCATCTTGCTTCTATTTCAGGATCTTCATTGCCTACTGATATATGGATACCTTGTTCAGATTTTGTTAAACCGGAATTTAACAGACAATATTCTCTTGGATTTTTCAGAAATTTTCTGAAAAACACTTTTGAAACTTCAATCGAAGTTTATTATAAACAAATGAAAGACCTGATCGAATACAAAGAAGGAACTTCAATTCAGGATAATTTTAACAATAATATTGATAATAACTTCACTTTCGGAAATGGAAAATCTTATGGAATAGAATTTTTCATTAACAAGAAATCAGGTAAATTAACCGGCTGGATCGGATATACTCTTTCATGGGCAAAAAGGCAATTCGATGAAATCAATAATGGACAGGAATTTTATGCTAAGTACGATAGACGTCATGATGTTTCATTCGTTTCGAATTTTGAACTTAATAAGAAATGGACATTATCTCTTGTTTGGGTGTATGCTACAGGAAACGCTATTACGCTTCCAATAGCCCGTTACTTTGTCGAAGAAAATGTCCTTAATGAATATGGCTCGAAAAACTGGTTCCGCATGCCTCCATATCATCGAATGGATATCTCTGCAACCTACTATTTCAATAAACATGGCAGATTCGAATCTAATATAAACTTCTCGATTTACAACGTATACAACCGCTATAACCCTTATTATATTTACTTCGAAACTTCCGGCAATGTAAAAGAAGGAACATTAAAAGTACAGGCCAAGCAAATATCTCTATTCCCAATTCTTCCTTCTGTTACCTGGAACTTTAAATTCTGAAAACCGAAATGAAAAAACATATCAACTCAATATATAAAATGCTCAAGGAATTAACAAAAATTCCTAATACCTTTCAACTTTTAACTTTCAACTTTCAACTTTTAACTCTTACCTTTTCTCTTTTCGTTCTCTTCTCTTCCTGTGAAAAAAATATTAATTTAGATCTGCCTGCACCTGAAGATAAAATTGTTATTGAAGGTACTATCGAACCTCACTTACCTCCTATTATTATGGTTTCACATAATACCCCTTACTTTGCATCAGTAGATATCAATACATACAAAAACCTTTTCATCCATAATGCAGATGTCAGAGTTAATGGAGTCAAACTCACAGAGATTAATTTAACTCAGATCAATGATTCAATAAATAACATTGCAAAATACTTAGGGTTTTCCCCTGATTCCCTGAGAAACGCAATAAAAAACTTCATAGGAATCACTTTATATGACCTCACTTCGCTTAATTTTTATATCTACACTACAGCTGATACTTCGGTTTGGGGAAAAGCCGGAAAGACATACAACCTTCAGGTAAATGTTCCCGGTAAAGCTACCGTTTCTTCAGTAACAACAATTCCTACACCTCTGAAACCTGACTCAATCTGGTTTGTAGCTGATGATAAACACCCAGGCGAAGGATATATGTGGCTGCAAATTTCAGATCCTGCAAATGAAGATAATTACTATCGTATGTTCACACTCCGATTGAACAAAGATAAATGGTTCATTCCTAACATACCTTCAATAATCAATGATAAGCTTTTCAACGGGAAGACTATCAGTGCTCAGATAAGGCGTGGTGAAAAATCAAACTCAACTATTAGCGGTCTTGATTTTGGCAGGTTTGCAAAAGGTGATACAGTAATAGTAAAATTCAGTACAATAGATCATCAAACATATGAGTTCTGGAACTCTGCCGAAACAGACATCCGTAGTAATGGCAGTCCATTCTCAACGCCTTCCAATATAAGATCAAATATTACAAATGGCCTGGGTATCTGGAGCGGCTATGGTTCATACTACAAGATAGTTATATTTAAATAAATTCACCATTTTTTTAGTACAGTTAATTGATAGATATTGTTTACCTTTGTCACAGATTTACAATATAAACATATAAAAATGAAAAAAGCGCTATATTCTCTACTTATTATCAGCATTCTTGGAATAGGATGTCAATCAGGAAAGAATAAAACAAAAGATAATGGTAAAGATTTAAAGGGTAACATAAGTATTTCAGGGGCCTTTGCTCTTTACCCTCTTGTTGTAAAATGGGCTGAAGAATTTCATAAACTTTATCCTAATGTTAAGATAGATGTATCTGCCGGAGGAGCAGGTAAAGGTATGACTGATGCACTTTCAGGGATGGTAAATCTTGGCATGGTTTCCAGAGATGTTACAAAAGAAGAAATAGCAAAAGGCGCATGGTTTATACCTGTTACTAAAGATGCTGTTGTCGCAACTGTCAATGAAAAAAATCCGGTATTGAACGATATTCTGAAAAAAGGTATTAAAAAAGAAATATTTAAAGAAATATTCATTACCGGAAAGATTAAAACCTGGGGTCAGGCTATTGATAACAATAATAAAGATCAGATAAAAGCATTTACCCGATCTGATGCTTGTGGTGCAGCTGAAGTCTGGGCTAAATACCTTGGAAAAAAGCAGGAAGATCTTCAGGGCATTCAACACAGTTCTATTTTTCATTTACGCCTTGGCTTGCATTCTACCGATATTCTATGTACTTTCGATGTCGCTGAGTTCCAGCGTGGCAGTCACAGCGGGAGAAGTAAAGTTGCTTCCTGTCGATTTTAC
>JAUZOY010000271.1 GCA_030706235.1 Bacteroidota bacterium
GAACATTACCTTCCTTTAAGACAAGTTCTTCTGTATAAATATTATCCGTATGATGCATATCTATATCTGATCTTAAGGCAAGTGTACTGTTACTATCCTGAGCAGTAAGCATACTTTCTTCTTTTTTATATTCTGGATTATGTTTTCCATAATCAGTCCTAGGATTAAAAGTAATTCTAACAAGCACAGTTCCTTTGATACATTCGACTTTTCTTATAAGGATAGTGCTGTCATCCTTTTTTATCTGGTTTTTGGGAGGCATAAAATCTGTAATTATAACTTTCCTGTTATCCTGAAAAATAAACCTTGTTTCTAAGATGTTAGTTTTTTCTATATACTTTTGCTCTCCTTTAAAATCTTCAACAGGACAGATTTCAAAAAATCCACCTTTATCCTTATCAAGAATTTTAGCAAAGACGCTGCCTGAATCTAAATCAGGCAGGCAGAGCCAGTCAATAGAACCTTTGTTTGAAACTAAAGCAGTTGTATGAAGATTTCCGATTATTCCATAATTCTTGCTGGATTCGTAAATGTTTTCCTGCATATTAACCCCCTTAAAAGAAATAAGTAAAGTCTATACAGTTTTGATTAATTTTCCAACCCTCTACCTTTGCTATTTTGATCAATAAATTACTCAATAAACAGGTTTAAAGAATGGGGTATAAAACTATACCCCATTCCAAAAAATGAGCTGCATTCGAATGATGAAAGCAAATTATTTGTTAGATATTTATTTTCTATATTATTCTTAAAGTTTTTTCTTGCATAAAAACCAGTTTTTACACTCTTCATGTTCCCCGTGCGTGGTTTTTTCTGCTTCTTCAACTGTTTTAGGAGGTGGTACGATTACGTTTTCACCAGGTTTCCAGTTTACAGGAGTTGCAACATTTTCTTTTTCCACAACCTGAAGAGCATCTATCATTCTGATAATTTCATCAATATTTCTGCCTACGCTTGATGGATAATAAATCATTGTTTTTAATATCCCCTGAGGATCTATTATGAATACAGTTCTTATTGCGTGTACCTCACTAATTGCAGGCTGGATCATTGAGTATAAATGGGCAACTTCCATTGGAATATCAGCTATAATAGGAAACTTTATTTTGACTTCAAACATTTTTTCTATTTCTCTAACCCATGCTATATGTGAATAAACGCTATCAATACTGAGACCTAGTAATTTTACTTTTCTTTTATCAAATTCTTCCTGCTTTTCTGCAAATGCCATAAATTCTGTTGTGCATACCGGGGTGAAATCAGCAGGGTGTGAAAATAATATAACCCAATGATCCTTGTTGTATTCGGATAGTTTTATTATTCCGTGAGTAGTGTCTGCTTCAAAATCCGGAGCAGGTTCTCCCAGTCGTGGGCAATTACATATTTCAATTACTTCTTCATAGCCGTTACAATTATTTCCCATACAAAAACCCTCCTATTTTTTTTGATGATAGGAGGGTTTTAAATATATTTCTATTGCCCAGATGTTTTATTAAGAAACAGGCACCAAGTCAAGTGATTCAAATTTTGCAAGACTTTCAAATTCGCAATAACGTTCATTTAACTGTCTTAAGGTAATAGTTTTAAGTTTATCAAGGCTAAATTCTTCTGCAGTATATGATGCTAATGTTGAACCAATTACTATAGCTTTTCTCATCTCAACATTGTTAATTTCATCAACCTGTGATAAATATCCGATGAATCCACCAGCAAAAGTATCTCCTGCTCCGGTTGGGTCTTTTATGATTTCAATTGGGTAAGCAGGTGATGAGAATACTTCTCCTGATTTTGAGAATAATAATGCGCCGTGTTCACCTTTTTTGATGACTACATATTCTGGTCCCATATCAAGTACTTTTTTAGCAGCTACAACAAGATTTGGCGTACCACATAGTTGTCTTGCTTCACCATCATTCAATAAAACAAGATTTACTCGTTTTATAACTTCTAAAAGTTCATTCTTGGTTGTTGATATCCATAAGTTCATTGTATCAAGCATTATAAACTTTGGATATTTTATCTGATCCAGAACTTTTAGCTGTAATGATGGATGAATATTAGCAAGGAATACGAATTCACTGTCTAAATATTCATCAGGCAATACAGGATTGAAATCTGCAAATACATTTAATTGGGTATCAACTGTATGCGCCTGATTCATATCATATTCATAATATCCTGACCATTTAAAGGTGTTACCGGAACGAAATTCTAAACCGTTTGTGTTAATGCTTCTGCTTTTAAATAAATCTATATATTTCTGAGGAAAGTCTTCACCAACAACGCCAACCATATTGACTTTACTGAATAGACTTGCTGCTATGGAAGCATAAGAAACAGATCCACCTAGAACATTATCTTTTTCTCCAAAAGGAGTCTTTAATGAGTCAAGGCCTATGGATCCAACGATTAAAACTTTGTTCATTTTCTAAAATCCTTATGTATTTATAATAAAAGGTACTATATTTATTTGACCTTGACATTTTTATCATAAAATTGGTTTTCATAAAATAGTTATAAAGAGCAAAATTTATATATATTTATAAAATGTTGATTTATTCTTTATATCAATCCATCAAGTGTTCGTAATATTTCATAGGTAATACCTACTTCTGACAGTTCTTCTGCTGTTAATCCAAATAAAGATATGAGTTTTTTTGCTGCAATGTTCGATGGATTTTGTGTTAGTTCTTGGCTGACAATTTTAAGAGCTTCGCTTCTTGTCATAAGAAGCGGGCTTTTATCATTCTTGGCTTTTGCTTTTAATCTTTTTATACTTTTTCCCAAACAACATACCTCTAATATTCGCAGAATATTTACTTATTAAATGTTTTTACTTGCAAGAATAAGTATGAACTATTCTATAGTAATGGGCAACATTGTTAATAAATCTCATCATAATAAAAAGCGGCTTAATTAATAAACCGCTTAAATACTTATTCTCTGTCAATAAAAATTATTGTGGCTGATTCCAAAAAGCGTCTCTAATTACTCTAGCTTTTTCGGTTTCTGCTGAAATTGCAACGTTGTTTGGTGTGAAGATAAATACTCCTTCACCAATTCTCTGCTGATGTCCGTCAATAGCGTGTGTTGCACCAGATAAGAAATCAACAATTCTTTGTGATTGTTCAGCATCTAAAAGATGTAAGTTTAAGATAATTGATTTTTTCTCTCTAAGATTATTTACAATTTCAAGTGATTCTTCGAATGATCTTGGTTCGATAACCATTACTTCATAAGAACCTGCTGCACTAGGATGTGATAATACTTTTAAGTTGGATTTTTTGCGTGTATTTACAACAGGGTCTAATGCCATATTTTCTTCAACAGGATATTCTGCTTCAGCTGCATAAAGATCTTCATAAACATCTTCTTCATCATCAAACTCTGGTGCTAATCCTACAAATGTTTTAATTTTGTTTACTAATCCGGACAATTTTCGATCCTCCCTCACTAATATGTCTATTACACTTGATTATTTATTATTTAAATAAGATTTGACCCAATCTTATCATCGTTGCACCTTCCTGAATCGCAATTTTATAGTCACTACTCATACCCATTGATAATTCTTTCAGAGTACAACTGTATTTTTTTTCTAACCTGTCTCTTAATTCTCTTAAACCTCTAAATGTTGATCTGATAATTTCTTCATTATCTGTAAATGGAGCCATTGTCATTAACCCTAGAACATTAAGAGAATCAAGCTTTAAAATCTTTTCGAATACCTCCTCAACTTCAAAAACGTCAAAACCAAATTTGCTTATTTCCTTTGCTACATTAACTTGTATTAATATCTTCTGGATGATTCCTTTATTGGTTGCCTGCTCTGCTATTAAGTTAGCCAGTTTAAATGAATCTACTGAATGAATATACTCGAACTTTCCTACAACTTTACTAACTTTATTTGTTTGCAAATGACCTACATAATGCCATATTATTTCTTTTTCTATTTCATCAGGTAATTGCAAACGTTTTTTTTCAGCATCCTGTGCTTTGTTTTCGGCAAAATTCCTTATTCCTGCATTAAAAGCTTCAATTATTTCATCAGC
>JAUZOY010000272.1 GCA_030706235.1 Bacteroidota bacterium
AAATTATTTTCAACAGTACTTTGTTTTTGGATGGATTCATAGCCACAGTGATGATTTGTAAGTAATAATCCTTCATTTGATACTACTTCCGCAGTGCAAAAGAATCCAAGCGAAACCACAGCATCTTTTAAACATGAATGGTTTATACTGTATATTTCTTCCGGGGTTAAATGCAGTCCCATTTTTTGCATATCTGTATAATTTAGTCTTTCAATAAGCAGTGGTAGCCACATCCCCTCATCCGGAACAGGTGCTGATGTATAAGCAAAAACTCTGAATGACAATAAATTAAATATTACTAAAGCAAATAAAAATCTTTTCATTTAATAATTTGGAATTTAAGTCTGATAATTAATAAATTATGTAGGTTTTAATAAAATTTTATTTTTTTGCAAACCTACATTTTATTTTACAAATTAATACCAGAAATTTTTAAAAATTATGCTGTTATAAATTTTATTAGAAAATATTTTTGAAGTTTTACAACCTAAAATGTGGTATATATTTGTTGTCTGCTCCGAATTCCTGTATAAAACCATTTTCAAATCCCATATCAAATAATACATCTAAAGCATGGTTATATTCCTTTTTATTTATAGGACGGTTTATTTCAGGGTAGTCTGAAGATTTATGAATGGGGTAGTACTGAGCCATTAAACTAATGTAAACTTTATTTCCGATATTTTGCTTAATCCAATTTAAAACTTTTTCAATAGAATTGAAATTTTCAGGAAGAATTAATAGTCTTATCATAAGACCTTTTTTTACCAGATTATTTTCTAATTCTATATTGCCTACCTGTCTGTACATTTCAATAATAGCTGATTTGGCCTTTTCCGGGTAATCTGCGGATCTTGAAAATTTAATTGAATATTCAGAATCAAAATATTTAAAATCTGGAAGAAAAACATCAACCAGATTTTCAAGCAATTTTAATGTTTCGGCATTTTCATATCCGTTAGTATTCCAGATTATTGGAATTTTTAATCCTTTATTTTTTGCAAGAATAATTGCTTCAATTACAGAATCTGTATAATGTGTTGGTGTTACGAGATTAATATTATGTGCGTTTTTTCCCTGTAGAGTCAGCATAATATTTGCCAGATCTTCAACAGAATAATAATCTCCATGGCCTAAATCGCTGATTAAATAATTCTGGCAGAATACACATCTGAGATTACAATGTGAAAAGAATATGGCTCCGCTTCCATTTTGAGCACTTATTATCGGTTCTTCTCCAAAATGCAGATCATAAAGGTTAATTTTTATTCTGTCATCTGCTCCACAAAATCCTTTTTTAATTTTTCTGTCAACTTTACATTGTCTTGGACATAAATCACAAATCATATAATATATTAAATAAAAAAGCCCTTTTTTTGAAGGGCTCTGATTTTAAATTAGTTTATAATTACTTCTTTTGTCTTCGTCCCTTTCGGAGTCTCAATCTGTAATTGATAAAGACCTGCCGCATATGTCCTAACGTCAATTATCTTATTGTATTCTCCGGAATAAATATTTATTGATTTTGAATATGCTACTTTACCTAAAGCATTTATTAATTTTATGTTTATTTTTTGTGCTTCAGTGGATGTAAAAGAAATATTAATTTGATTATTTGACGGAATCGGATACACTGAAATATTGTTTACATTTTGCTTAATATCATCAATTCCTGTTACTGCTACTGTTACCATTCCTGTTGCAGTGCACGTGCTACTGCCATCTGTACCAACAGCACTTGCTAAAACGACATAAACAGTTGTTGTTGATGGATTTACAGTGATGCTGGCTCCAAATTGCGGTGGATTGGTAGCCCAGGAGTAAGTAGCTGACTTCCCCGTAGGAATATCTTTTGCTGTTGCAGTCAACGTTACTTGAGCACCTTGATTTACAATTGTTTGATCTGCTGAGGCAGTGACTGTCATAGAACAATTTGATGAAGGATTCACTTTAATTATTGTCTGTGCTGAGGCAGTGCAGTTTCCGCTTGTCTGTGAGGCTGTTACGGTGTATGTCGTAGTTGTAGTCGGAGAAACAGAGATTTGATCTGTTGTTTCGTTTGTATTCCAATTGTAAGTTACTGTAGCAGGAGTCGCATATGCCTTTATGATAGTTGATGCACCTTTATTAATGATTGAAGGATCTGCAACTGCTGTTACTGTAAGATTACAATCATCTGTACTAAGAGATTTAATAGCACTTTGTCCATTGTTTTCAGATGAATATGGTATAGCCGAAATCATTGAATTGGCAATTAAACTTTGATTGTGATTTACGAAAGATAAATCAGTTTGTGCTATTATCGGTTGAGCAAAAGTGTTTAATGCTATACATAAAAGCATTATTAATCCTAAAATTGTAATCTGTTTTTTCATAATATAATAATTTTAAAATTTATACAAAGGGTTAATTAGTTTGAACTAGTTACAAAGATAATCAATTTTAGTGAAAAAAAATAATAAAAGTGTATCTGTTAATTTATATAACTCATTAAAAAAGCACTCACCACCAACCACACAGTTTCTAATATTTGATATCTTTTCTTAGAATATTATTTCCTATTCTGCATTCCAAACATTTCTTACTAAGGCAATAATTGTTGTAGAGTTGCAATAACCCCTGAGTATAAAAAGCTGATTCTCCTTTGATTCCTAATGAATCCCATTTTTTTATTATATTATTCTTTTCTCCTTTTACATTTTCCAACAATGAAATGGCTCTGTTAATATACTTTTCTGAATTTAAAATTTTACCGTATGCAAAAACAACAGGTATAATTGCATTTATTATCAGAATGTCTGAGGATAAATCGCCCAACTCTTTAACTCTAAAATCAGAAATTTCATCAAATATGTAATGATTATTCCAATATTCAGATGCTTTTAATTTAAGCAGACTTTTAATGTCTTCTAAATATTTACAGTCGATTATCCTGGAAAATAAACCCGAAAAGTTGTTTAATAAATCTGCAAATTGAGAAATTCGAATTGTAGGAAAATTCATTGGCCTCATTCTCATAAATTTCCACGGAATTATGCTAATGTTTTTTAATGAATATTTTTGTTTTAAATAAAGGTATTCTTCTAATAATTGTCCTGGATATTTATCTTTATAATTTTCTGATAATAAACCTGCCTGTCCGTAAAGTAAAGATTCAATTATTTTAGGATTATCCTTGTTCTTAAGGATTATATTTAAAGGAGTATATTTTGCAAGTAATTCAAATTGTGAAGAATTTGTTTTGAATCCAAAACCCAAAGCAATGCGCTGATATAATATTTCATTCCAGTCATTTTTATGAATAATCAGATTTGTTTTAATTTCTGAAATTCTGTCTTCAAGTCTTTCTAAAGAAAGAGATTCTATAAAATTGTTTATGATTAATTTGTCCGCATTATTTATGCTGTTTTTGCAGGGTATCCATAGCTTTGAAGAACAGAAATTCGAATATTTGGAATAAAGTTCTTTATTTATTCTTTCTTTAAGTGAAAGGGTTGGAATTTCTATATTACTCTTAAACTTAATTATTTTATTATTATTTATAACTACATGTAATATCACACTGTTATATAAATTTGATTCATTGTGTTTATGCAATATCCAGTCTGAAGAATTTATATGTATTTCGATATTCCCTGACCATGTCGTATTTCCGATTTTAATTCGCGCATTAGTAAAATCCGGACCTGAATCTTTATTCCTGAAACCGGGATTTAATATAATTAATTCATCCCCGTTGGTTGTGCAGAGATCTTTTTTATTAAATAAGCCAAATTCCCATATATAATAAAGAAATTCTTCGGACATCTATCTGTAATTAAATATTTACAAACTTACATAAATTTATTAATATAAGCATATTTCCATCTGATATGCTTATATTAATTATTGAATTTTAAAATTTATCTGCTTATACTATTAATTTTCAGGAAATTTTATTAGACAAAAAAATATAATAAAAAAATCTGCGTATTAAAAAAATAATTACCTTTGTGAATTATTATTTTGAATAATGAATGATGTTAATCCTATTTTA
>JAUZOY010000273.1 GCA_030706235.1 Bacteroidota bacterium
ACTTACAAGAAAAGGCAGGCTTGCGGTTATCAGGATAAATGCTGCACAGACCGTTAGTTTACTTCTCATCAAGCAACCATATGGCTTTAGATTATTTATTATTTTTGAGAGCCGAATCGGCGAACAGCCGACCGGCGTGAAACTTAAGGATTATATATGTGAATTCCGTTGCTTGTCCGGTGAGGTTGTAAAAATGCATCGAAAATATCTAGCGATAATTTTAATATTTTAGAAAAAATGGCAAAATATACCAAGCAGGAAGCATTAGACTATCATAGTAAAGGACGTCCGGGGAAAATAGAAGTTATTCCGACTAAGCCATATGATACACAAGAAGCATTAACTCTTGCATACTCACCGGGAGTTGCAGATCCCTGTATGGAAATATTTGCAAACAGGGAAGATGTATATAAATATACTGCCAAAGGAAACCTCGTAGCTGTTATTTCAAATGGGACAGCAGTTTTGGGATTGGGTGATATTGGTGCAGATGCATCTAAACCTGTTATGGAAGGGAAAGGATTACTATTTAAAGTATTTTCTGATATAGATGTGTTTGATATTGAAATTGATTCAAAAGATACTGATAAGATAATTGAAACTATCAAACTTATAGCTCCATCATTTGGAGGTATAAATCTTGAAGATATTAAAGCACCTGAATGTTTTGAAATAGAAACAAGATTAAAAGATATTCTTGACATACCATTGATGCATGATGATCAACATGGTACAGCAATTATTTCAGGAGCAGCCCTGTTAAATGGCATTGAAATTGCAGGGAAAGATATTTCCAAAGTAAAAGTTATTTTCAATGGAGCAGGAGCTTCTGCCCTATCCTGCGCCAAATTCTATATGGCTCTTGGCGTAAAGAAGGATAACATAATGATATTTGATTCTAAAGGATTAATAAATTATCAAAGGACAGATCTCAATAAATATAAAATTCCTTTCCAATCAAAGGAAAACAATTGTACACTTGCTAAAGCGCTCAAAGATGCAGATGTTTTTGTAGGTTTATCCAAGGGAAATATTTTAAACGGAGAAATGATCAAATCCATGGCAAAAAATCCTATTGTATTTGCTCTTGCTAATCCAATACCTGAAATTTCTTATGAAGAAGCCACATCTGCACGTGAAGATATCATTATGGCGACAGGAAGATCTGATAATCCTAATCAGGTAAATAATGTTCTTGGATTTCCATTTATTTTCAGAGGAGCATTGGATGTGCGTGCAAAATGTATAAATGAAGAAATGAAAATAGCAGCTGCTTATGCTTTGGCAAAATTGGCTAAAGAACCTGTTCCGGAATATGTTAGCAAAGCATACAACCAGGAAAAATTTGAATTTGGAAAGAATTATATTATTCCCAAACCGGTTGATAAAAGATTGATAGTTGAAGTTTCCTCGGCAGTAGCAAAGGCTGCAATTGACAGCGGAGTTTCAAAAATTAAAATAAATGATTGGAAAGCCTACAAAAAAGAACTGGCTTTAAGACTGGAAAGAAAGTTTTAAAATTATATCAGATATTTACAAAGGTTGATAATTAAATAAATTATCAACCTTTTATTTATTCTGAAATCTTAGGCAACTTAATAAAAAAAGTTGTTCCGATATCTTTCGTTGAGACAAAGGAAATATCTCCTTCAAAACTATTAATAATACTTTTACACATAGCAAGACCAAGCCCCATACCGCCGTTTTTTGTTGTAAAGTTTGGTGAGAATATTTTACTTTTAAATGAATCATCTATACCACAGCCATTATCCTTAAAACTAATGTAATAAAATTTATCATCAGAATAAAGTTTTATCTGAATATTTCCTCTTACATAATCTTTAAAAGCTTGTATTGAATTATTGATAAGATTATTAAAAACTCTTAAAAGTTGCTTTTTATCAGCATAAATCATACATGATGAATTGATATCAGAAGAGTATGTCAAATCAAATGATTCATTATCTTTGTGAAGATCTATAACACTATTTATAAAATTATTCAATTCTATTAGCTCATTAATACTTTTAGGCATATTTGCAAAATCAGAAAAAGCAGATGCAATTGAAGACAGAGAATCTATCTGGGAAATCATAGTCTTAGTAAATTTTTCTATTCTTTCTTTTAATAAAGGATCGTCCTCATTGGAAGCTTTTTGGATATATTGGATACCTAATTTCATTGGAGTCAGTGGATTTTTTATTTCATGAGCGACTTGTCTTGCCATTTCCCTCCATGCAGATTCTCTTTCGGATTTTGCAAGCAGATCTGCACTTCTGACAAGTTCTTCTGTTAACCTGTTATACTCTTTAACCAAAACCCCTATCTCATCATTATATGACCATTTTATCAGTTCATTTTTTTTGCCAAGCTTAATCTGACTAAGTTTTTCAGCTATCAAACTCAGAGGCTTTGCAACTCTACCGGAAATAAATATCGCCACAAATACAGCAATAAGAGTCAGAAGAAGATAAATATTTATTATTGTAACAAGATAGACTGATATTTCTCTTTTAAGTTCACTTTGTTGGGTAAAATAAGGAATATTAAGAAATGCGATTGTTTTATTCTGGTTATTTCTAAATGGCACATAAGCAGATGAATATCCAAGCTTACCAATATATTCATCATGTACAAAATATGGTTGTTGTTCAAAGAACATTTTTTTATAAGCAGTCAGATTCATTCTTTTACCAATCAAGCCTTCATCAAAAATTTTCTCACGTGAGGATCCGATAAGATCACCATTTGTATTGTAGATATTAATATCTGTAAAAAATATATTTGAAAAATTTATTAGTATATCATTAAGATTATCATAAGTATACGTATTCAGATTTTCGGAAGCGGAAAACTTATTTTCAATTTCTGTCAGTACAGAATGAGTTTTTTCCTCTATACTATCAGAATTTTTTGAGTTATTTAATTTAATAATATAATAAATTGTTGTACTGCCAATCATTAAAAGAGAAATCAGAACAATTATAATCATTGAAGACTGAATTTTAGTTCTGAAATTATATTCAATAAGAAAAAGTTTAAGAGGTATTTTGGCAAAAACCTGAAGCAATAATGTAAATATCAGGAAAATAACAAAAAGATAAGTAAATGGGCTTATAATATCAACAAAACCAAGCTGTTTTTTACTGATTATTAGAAAATCCGTTTTATCGACTTTATAATACATATGATTATATCCACCCATATTAAAAAAAATTACTTTTTCAGGAGATTTGTTATAATTTATTCCATTATTACTGTAAATATAATTTCCAAAGGTATTTATAAGCACATTATTCCTGTATCTGGCATATGAATAATTGGATAAATCAGGATTTAAATTAACATCTTTATCAATAAGTAATTCAGGATAACCAAGTTCTCTAACCATTCCTTTTGCTTCCAATTCAATATACATTATTGTTTCCGGAGAATCTTCATCTGTAGTAATAGGAATTTTAGCTAAATAGCTAATGTCTCCCCCATTATTTAAAAAGTATAGATTACTGCTCATTGTTGGTCTTCCATACTTTTTAATTTGTTCTTCAAAATAAACATCGCATATTTTTCTTACAAGCTGATTTTTAACTATATGCGGTTTGTTTATTTTTTTAATACGTTGTGCATTTACCGGTTTAAATTTAATGGTATCATTTTCCTTGCAAAAAGTAAACTGTACATCATATTTTGACAAAAAACTTTTAAAATACTTTTGCTGAAGTCTTTTAACTATATTTTTCTCAAAAAGTGGTATATTCTTATAATATTCTTCAAGAACTTCATCGTATTTCATATTTTCTTCAATATCATGAAATAAAAATTCAGCAAGAGGATCCTGTTCATTTGCTAATTTTTCAGCAATCAGCCTAACGTTTTTATTTTCTTTACTCTCATTTGAAACATAAAATATATAAGTTGACAATACAGCAAAAATAAAAATATAAAAAACAATATATAGAAATGTTCCGACCTTAGATACACTGATTTTGAAATAAATATGCATAAAAAGGACAAGAAGCAATATAATCATTGAT
>JAUZOY010000274.1 GCA_030706235.1 Bacteroidota bacterium
AGCAGGTTTTCGGATGATCGTACCTGCATTTATAAGCTCTTCCTCTGTTAAATTTTTAGGTTCCTTCGATAGATAAACATCCAAATTTTCTGAACGGTCAATGTTAAAACAGTAATAATTGTTTATGTTTTTATGAATACTCTCATTTTTTGCCTGCTGACATAATTTTTCCATGCCAATAAATGAATTTTCGGCAGGAATAGCGAATGAGACAACAAAAATGGCAATCAATAATCCACTGCTCATCATAATGATGGATTGATACAATTTATTGTTTTTTAATCCCCTGATTGCAAGAATACCAGTTAATGAAAGAATGAGAGCAGCTATAAAAATCACTATCAAAGTAAAGTATTCCGTTATACTTATCAGCGTCTGTGCAATTATTGCAGCAGGAAAAGCAAAACAAAAAATCAAAGCCGGAATCCCAACCAATAGACGTATCCAACTTTTCGACTGTAATTTAGCTAACAAGAGCATTGTTAAATAGGCAACAAATGGGAAAATTGGCAACAGGTAAATTTGCAGTTTAGCACTAATGAACGAGAGTGCTATAAAGGTAGAAAGTATGATAATCAGAAAAAGACGTTCAAGATCGGTTGTTATCATCTTCTTTTTTAATCCTAAAAGAAGAATTCCTACATACAATAACGACCACGGGGCAAGTGAATACCAAATTGACAAAAAATAATAGTAGATTGGTTCTTTATGATGGAAGGAATTTACAGCCCGGTTTACAGTCTGATTGAATAACAGATCATTCAGATAGTTACTTCCGCCCTCAATATAAACGCCAGTAAACCATGCTAAGCAGAGTAATAATAAAACAGTCAAAGTTTTCCATCCCCAGTATCGACCAATTGTTTTAATTTCACCTTTGGAATAAAGGAAAACGACAGTAGATAATAACGGTACCATTATTCCGACCGGTCCTTTGGAAAATATTGCCAGGAATACATAAACAGGAAACAAAATGGCATCTCGTTTCTTACTTTCACCGCAGTACATTTTATAAAAAGTGTAGAGAGATAAAACAATGAACATACACATGAGCATGTCCATTCGAAGCACCAAGGCCGCCCCAATGAAATATCCACTCGTAATAAGCATGAGTTCTCCGGTCAATCGTTCGCTATCAGATAAGACATCTTTGACCCACTTATCCATGATGTGCATTATGATCAATGCCGGTAAAAAAGAAAATATTCCCAAAAAGAGCAGTACATGACTTCCGAAAATTGCCTTACCTAACATCACAAGCCATAAATAAAGAGGTGGTTTGTCTGCATAAAATAAACCGTGGTTGGCAAAAGTAAACACAGATCCATTTCTGAGGGCCTCATCCGCAATACTGAGATATCGCAACTCATTGTCAAAAGTAAAATCACGGAATATAAAAACAGGTAATACTGCAAGTATATAAAGAAAATACCTTAAGATTATATTTAAGCTATTTCTATTCAACATTGTAGGTTACTATTAATTCTTTCTTGTAAATACTAATATTTCTTGCATATGCTATAAATCCGACGGATTGGCCCAATATCAGAATTAGGTCAAAACGAATTATCCCGTACAGAACAATTATTCCAGAGCCAATCAAACTGATAATCCAGAATCCCAAAGGGAGCAGAGATTCTTTTTTCTTCATTGAATAGATCCATTGATAGATAAAACGCAATGTAAAAATCACTTGACCCAGAGAACCAAAAATGACCAGCCATAAAGGGATACTATTATTTCTTAGAAAATTGTCAAGAAAGCCATGAAAATCTTTTAACAAAAATCCGATTCCCAAAATGGGTGTAATGATAAGAAGTGCTTGAAACAATGAATTGATTTTATTCCAAACGCCATTTTCCTTCAGGTTCCATACGTAAATATAATAAGTTATAACCTGTCCTAAAAGAATAGAGAAGTCATGACGATACCATCCGTATATAAAAAAAAGATAGGAGGCGATTATGCTTAAAATCCAGTAAATTGTCGGAGATAATACTTTTTTGGCTTTCTCCGACATTATCCATTGCAGAAGAGTACGGGTAAAAAAGAGGATCTGTGACACAAAACCCAAAGCTAAAATCATCATATATTACTCTATAGTTTGAATATTGATATAACTCTTTGCGCAAAAAGAACTATCAATCTGTTATTTAAATTGTATTTTTATATACCTGCTGTTTTAAAAAAACTTATTCACAGAGACTTGATTTATCTTGCCATTTTTCAATGGGATCAATGCATACCTTTTACATTGAATACCACCGGACACAAATTCGGAATTATAATCTAATTATTGCTCAATCATTATTTTACTGTATGAGAAATAATTGTTTTGATTTTATGGCTCTAAAACTTAAAATTATAATTTAGTTCAAGTTTGACTTACTCTCGTTACATGATATAGACTGTTATTTATTGTTTATGTTTAAATTGATATTTAAAAATTTAACGCAGTTTGACTAATATAAAATATTAAATCAGGATCATATAATAGTACTAAACGATCAGTATGCATTTGATAATTAAACTTAATATTTGAATCATGCTAAGTTGTAAATCAGGTTTTTATTAATTTGTAGAGTTCGTGAAATTGCTTCCTCATGATTTTGATTGCTGTTTCAGAATCCATGATATTGTGAATTAGATTTCTGGCGACTCCAGTATTCAACGTAAAAATTATTTCTGCAAATGCAGAAGTATTTAGATCTTTTTTTATTTCCCCATTTTTAACTGCTAAATCCAGAATTCTCTTTGTTTTATTTATTTCTGAATGGATCAGATCTTGTTTCTTATTTGCGAATTCCGGATAATGCCTGAACGCATCAATAAATAATGACAACAAATTCAATGGGATATAAGCTGGATTTGAGCTATATGATTTATTTATTATTTCCTGAGCTTTTTTAATATTCAAATCCAAAAACTCCTTCAAAGTAATCTCATCCGCATTGATATCCAATTCCTCAATGATCAAATATTTATCAATAACGGCCATAAAGAGTTCCTCTTTATTCTTAAAATGATGGTAAAGAGCTCCTTTAGTAAATCCAATTGCTTTGCTGATTTCACTGATAGAAACAGCTTCATAACTATGACTTAAAAATAAACTGTAAGCCTGATCAATTATATAATCCCTTGTATTACTCATCAAAACATACCGATCGTTCAGGCTGTAAAAATATATTTCTTTTTAAGAAAATAATTAATTTCAATTTAAACTATTTGTTAAATCAAAATTTCTGTAAAGTTCAATAAATATGGAATGAGGAATGACCCCATTATTCTGATTCTTTTCTGTAAATTCTTGTTTACATGAATTTACAAGAATGAGTAATTGATTGATAATAATGCACTTCAAAAAGAATAGAGTAGATTTCATTTCTTTTTTAGTTCGGGAATGCCAACTATAAGTTACCTTCAAAGGTATGGATTGCAGGAAGTTTCAATGTAATCAAATTAAAAATCAAGAACAAATATCACAAATATGATTGCATGAATGCCTTTTTATACAACGAATCTATCTATTAACTGTCTTGATTGACTCTTGAAATTCTTCTTTTCACAGACTGTTCAATTACAATAGGTACTTTTTCTTCAATGACATTACTGGTGTCTAAGCCAAGAGATTTAACATCATTCAGGCTATATCTGCGAATCGCATTATGAATTCCCATTATAAAAGATTTTACCGGGGGGAGTTTATAATCATGAGTCATTATTCTATCGAGGTTTACAAACAGGAAATCAGCAGGGATGGAATGCTTCTTTAGAGACTCATATTGGCTAACCATGCTTATTTCTCCACTTCTAACCAAATCTTCAATAACTTCTCTGAAATATAGATTTATCTTTCTTTCAATTTTAAATCCAAGTCTGAAATCAACTTTTATAAGGACTCCTGGTATCAGATGATGGACTACATATTCAAAAGTGTCTGGATTGTCCAGATTATCAATATGAAGAAACCAATAGGTATTTGCACGTTTGGGATGCTTATTAAAAATGGAGTACATG
>JAUZOY010000275.1 GCA_030706235.1 Bacteroidota bacterium
ATTTACAGATTTCTCAAACATGTTAATGGCATCATCTGTCATATTATTTTCGAGATAAGTCAATCCTTTGCAATAATAAATGAGGTCAAGATTACGAATTAGTTCGTCTGTTCTTGTCCGCATAATTTTCAGCGTATCCTGAACTTTTCTTAATTTAGTTGTAATTACTGCAAAATTTTTAATTTTGTTTTCAGCTGAGTCCTTAATAAATTGTCTGTTGAGATTCCAAATTTTAGTTTCAATTTCATCGATGACAATATCATTATACATGATCATGTCAACATCATTGATGTTGATCTTGTTGATTTTGATTAAAGTAGAATCGATAGTCTGAAGTATGTTTTTTGCCGGATCAGATGTTTTTGATTGATTTTGAGCTTCACATTTGTAATGATAGAACCCGGTAATAAAAACAAAAAAGATGAAAACAAAAATTCTCATCAATTAATCCTCTTAACCTTATAACCTTCTTTTAAAAGGTATTCGGTGACTTTGTCCCTGAAGTCGCCTTGCACAATAATTTCACCATCTTTGGCTGAACCACCTGTCCCACATCTGGTTTTAAGTGTTTTGCCAAGAGATTCAAGATCTTCGTCTTTACCGATAAACCCGGTAATAAGAGTAACGACTTTTCCTGCCCTTTTCTTTTTGTCCAGGCTTACTCTAAGGTTTTGTTTTTGAGGTGGAAGTGTTTCAGGAATTTCCTCATTTTCGTATTGATATTGGAAATCGGGATTCGTAGAATATACAACTCCAATAACGTTCTTCTTTTTATTTGATGGCATTGGTTTTATTGATTATATTGCCTGAGTTTTTCAACAAATTCTTTGCCAAACGAATTACATTTTTCGAAAGCTTCCTGATGAGGAGAAAACTTGAAGGTGATGAATTCGTCTATTACATTGAGTTTAAGGTTTTTCAAATTATCGGAAATTATTTTTGATGCTTCACCACTCCAACCATATGATCCAAAGCATGCCCCTATTTTATTCCGGTCTCTTAAAGGATTAATACATGCAAAAAGTTTATAAACAGGTAACAATGTATTTTGGTTGACTGTAGGTGAACCTACTATAATTCCTGCACTCTTTGCAATATTTGCATCTAATTCGCCCAAAGAAATTTTTTCAATATCACACACATTTACAGTGAATCCTTCGTACGATGAAATTACTTCTCCAAGTTTTTCTGCAATTTTTTTTGTGTTGCTATATATTGAAATATATGCAATTAAAACATGTTTTGACTGAGGTAGTTCAAGATATTCTTTTGCATATTCTTCAGTCTTGTCAACTATTTTTTTCCAGTTGGTCGTAAGAAGAGGACCATGTCCCGGACAGATTGCTTTAATATCGAGAGGACGTATTTTTTCGATGGCTTTAACCATAAATTTACTGTATGGTTTAAGTATTACATCAAAATAATATTTGAAGGAATCTTCATAGTTGCCAACTTTATCATCATACATTGCTTCATTGGCAAAATGAGCTCCGAAAGAGTCGCATGTGAAAAGAACTTTTTCTTCTTCCAGGTAGGAATACATGGAATCCGGCCAATGGAGATTCGGAGCACCAATAAATTTAATCTTCATATCTCCAAGGTCGAGTTGGTCGCCATCCTTTACAACAATATTTGGGAAAGATGTTCCTAAAAAATCTTCCATATAATTAATAGCAAGCCTGCTGCCTACGACTTTTGCATTAGGCGCGAGTTTCAGGATGTGAACAAGGCTTCCTGAATGGTCAGGTTCTGTATGATTCAAAATTATATATTCTATATCAGAAGGATTTATCTGAGATTTTATCTTTTCTAGATATTCAGGGAAGAATTTTTCTTTAACAGTCTCAACAAGAGTTTTCTTTTTAGCATTAATCAGGTATGAATTATATGTTGTCCCATATTTTGTTTCCATTACAATGTCGAATGTAACAATATCTTTATCAAGGACTCCAATCCATTTTACTTTATCTGTAACGTCAAGTACTTTAGACATATATATTATCGATTAAGTTATTAGAAATGCAAAAATACAATAAAATAATCAGAAAATTTAAAAACCGGTTTGAATAATTAGAGTTTGAACTTTTACTGTTATGCTGAACTCGTTTCAGCATCTCGTTACTGACATCATCGATACAGCGTTGAAACAAGTATTTTAAAAAAAATATCATTTAAACTGTTTTGGTTTTGATTATATATAACATGCTGGAAAGTAAATTAAAAGACCTGCCAGGTTTCTGAAACCTGGCAGGTCTAACTGAGTTGATAAAAATGGTTAATGAAAAAATAACGACGTTGTCGTTAAATACTTGTAGAAAGGCAACCGGATTTTGATTTTAACTACGTAGTAGTTACATCTTAAATCCGATAGGACGTAAAAAAAGATAAAACAGCTACGCCGTTTAACAGTCAATGGGCTATTGTTTCTACAATGATACTACAACTCCGTTGTAAAAAATAACAATTCTCCTAAAGGCGAGGTGATTTTGCAGAGAATTGTGAAGAAGGTTGTGTTGATGAAATAAGTTCTATATTACGCTACTCTGTAGCTTATTGATTATTGGGGGTGACTTTATGCTATAAATATTAACTGTGCTACGCACCCTCTTGGAATAAAGCAATTCCAGGATGAGTCAAAAGGATACAATAGGGATATATAAAGGATACAATAGGGATATAAAAAGGATACAAAATGATTAGAGCCTGTTTTTTACTGTTATGCTGAACTCGTTTCAGCATCTCGTTACTGACATCATCGATGAGTTAATTTTAAGAACAGACTCCAATAAAACAAACTTTGTATATTTATCCTGGTATACAAATTACATGAGATTTGAAAATATTCCATTAATAGCATTTCAGACATTTTGTTCTTTTTAATCTAATAGCTTCTTTAATTGTAACTTTTATAATGTCATGGCTACATTGTGTTAATCCTTCGCAGTTTATGTTTTTATAAAATGCATAAGCATATGGACTTTGGCAAATGTAGACGGTGCTTGAATCGGAATGTGCGGTTGGGGTCTGTTGTTTAGAAGAAATAAACGAAGAATTTTTCTCTATAGGGTGATTGCAGGATAGGAATACTATTGGAAATAAGAGAATTGAACCTGTCAGCGTACGAAGTACCTGACAGCGTTGAAACATGTATTTAAAAAAAAATATCATTTAATCTTTATTAGTTTTATTTTGTAACATACTGGAAAATAAATATTAATACCTGGCAGGATTGGCAATCCTGTCAGGATAATTAAACTTGTCAGGATTGTTAAATCCTGAATAATTGATTTTTCAGTGTGTAAACGATAAGTCCGGCTTTGTTGTGGGTACCGGTTTTATGTAACAATGAAGAACGGTAGTGTTCTACGGTTTTAGGACTTAAATGCAATCGCTATGCTATTTCTTTGCATGTAAGGCCTTTACATGTAAGAATTAATGTTTGTATTTCTCTGTAATTCAGGTCGGGAATTTCTGTCATAGCTAAAAAAGTTATAAAGTTGAAATTATTGAATGTTAGTTTTATAATCTTTAGCCTTTTACTGTTAGCCTGAACGGATAGGATGGAAACAAAAAAGGCATGAATTTAACCATATTTGCCTCTGAGGTATCCCCATACCTTTTCAACCAAATACAATAAATTCACGCCAAAACGACGCATTATTAATGTTATTCTCGGTTGAATTTGAAAATTGGGGATTTCCAGAGACAAGAATAAAATAATTGCTTAAATTTTTATATTATGTGTAAAGAGCGTTTCGGATATTTATATGACAAAAGTAAGAATAAATGTTGAGAAACTGTTTTGAATTATAAAAAAAGAAATATATACAGCTGAAAATTAAGCCCTCATCCCAGCCCCTCTCACGAAGTAGAGGGGTGTAAAAACTTATATATCAAACTATGAGCTCAGATATAGCATACATCAAATAGTTTTTAGGTATTTATTACTCAAAGTCTGGGTAGAGCAGATATTTTTTTCTTGTTTTTTTGAAATTGTTCAGGTCTTCTTCC
>JAUZOY010000276.1 GCA_030706235.1 Bacteroidota bacterium
AAAATTAAAATCATATGTATTATGTACTTTATCCCTTATACTAAATTTATCTCCATTCCATCTTCTTCCGGTATCTGTTAGGTATAAAAATTTATTAAAGTTAGTTTCGTAATATGGTTCTCCAATAATCCCATAATCCCTGTAATTTATTTTGTCCCAAATTTTACGATTATCTAATTTTGATAATGGGCTCCCATGCATACAAATTGTTTTTACAGGATAAAACTGACGGAAATATGCGAGATTTTTTTCAAACATTTTAATGGCTTTGCTGTAATCTCCTTTTGCAATTGTCAGATCTTCATAATGATATCCAATTTCATGTCCTAGCTGAGATACTTTTTTAATAATATCAGGATTATTGCTTCCTTTAACAATCCTATAATAATACGATGTTTTTATATTCAATTTATTTTCTATTTCAGCAATATTCAATGATAATTCAGATAATCTATCCACATCATGACGGATTATTGCTACCTTATTATATGAATCCTTTTTTAAAATGTATTCTCCAAAAGGAACTATTAAATACCCTTTTTCGATAAGTCTTTTAAGTAGTAATTTGTATACTTCTAATGTAAAATCAAACATTTATTTTCTTTTGAAATTGTTTATATAGTCATGGTCCGAAGAAAGAATTTTGAAACTTTTAGGATATTTTTCTAAAAACCATGCTATAAATGTGCTTAAATCAATGCTCTCATTTAGCATTCTTTCTCTTTTTATGGCCCACATGTCTTTTAGATTATCAATTGCTAATAATTCAGAAATTTTTGCTATCATTTTTTCAGGTTCTTCCGTTTTAAATCCATATGTAAGATCATATTTGAATTCCAATTCTTCAAGATAACCAAGTTTTCTGACAAAATCATTAAATCTTATTGCTGGTGTGCCTAAAACTGCCGCTTCAGCCGTCATTGTCTGACTATCTCCAATATACATATCAGAAAAGTACAATACATGATGCATATCTGAAGGTTTAATTGATATTCTGTATTTTTCTAATTCACTATCTATCTCTTTTTCAGATGTAATAAATACCCGTCCTTTTAATTCAAGCATTTTTATTATTTTCAGTGTAATATCTTTTGTTAATCCTGTTACTCCACTATCATGCCAGGCTGTTAATTTTGCAAAACGTATTAAAAAATTCTGCCTATCTTTGTCAAAAATATTTTCAACCTTTTTATAATCCGGATTAAAATATTTTGGGGAAAGATATGCTAACTCCTGGCATCCACTATATTGAATCGTTTTTTTGTTTAATTTTCCATTGTTACATGAAGAAGGGCAAATCATGTGATCAACAAATCTACCAAAGAAATTACTGTAATTTTTAAAAAGTACAAGATCATCTTCAAAAATGTTAATATAGGGTATATGCAATAACTTGCTTATTGGAGCAAATTCGGCTGAAGAACTTATGAATAAATCCGGCTTTATATTTTTGCATATTTTATAGTGATTTAAAGATCTGCTTATCAGACTTTTAATTATACCTAGCTTGCTGTCTTTTCTGACTGTTGGAGCAATATTAATATATGGCAAGTTTTCTTCAGCTAGTAAATCAGGCAGCACATCCTTACTTTTAATAGTAATTGAAACATTATGACTTCTGCTTTTTAATTCATATATTACGTTTTTAAATAAATGAAAATGAGCCGGATGAGCCAAGTAAAAATGAATCTTCATTTGCTATAGATATATAATATTTATCTTAATTTATTAATGTCAATTATCCTATTAGATGAAAATATGAATTCATATATAATAAGACATTCCCTCTTATATTTAGTTGCCGGAGAATGTTATATTTTTCAATAATTCAGTCAAACCGGCAAACATCCATGCATTTGACCAGCGCATAAATGAAGTTTTGACTGTATAATTTTTAAATTTCCTAAAATAAAAATATCCCTTTTCTGATTGCATGTTTTCAATCATCCATTTAGCAACATTTTCAGCTAATTCCAAATCATTAAACCTGCATAAAGTAAGTAAAGATTGTCCTGCTGCCGTGCAATCAACAGGGTACAATTCTTTGTTATAAAATTTGGGTATTTTATTTTCATGAAAAAAGTTGTTTTTGTAAAAAATGTAACCTTTTAATAAATTATATTTAAATTGATTATCACCAGTAAGCTTTATATATTCATCAAGACAATCGATAACATATCCTGTATGATAATTATCGATCCAGCCACCGGTTTTACTTTTTGAATATTTCCAGGAGCCATTTTCAGTCTGGTATTTAATTATATAATTTACTGCTTTTTTTGCTTCGACTTTTAACTCTTCTTCATTTGTGATAGAATATACCTGTGAAAGTGTTCTGACTCCTTTCATAGATGCATTAAATACTTCTTGTTTATCAAAAGGAGAGTAGGAGAAACAGAAATCATTGCCTTCATATGTCCTGTTTATATCTTTTAATATAAAATGAGATGAATCTATGCACAATTGCTTTGATTTCTCGTAATTTGTAATTTGGTAAAATTTAAATAAAGCATTTGTTATGAATCCTGTAGCAACAATTGTTGGTTGATATGCAGGGATTTTAGAATACCTTGCTTCCCAATCAAAATCATATCCCCAGCATGCTCCACTATATCCTGAAGGTATCAGTTTTTCAAGTTCATCTATAAGAAAATATGATTTTTTCATTAGCTCATCTTTCTTATCAGGGTAGATCAGTAAAAGATTGCTATAAGCCTGAAGGCATAAACCCAGTGTGACGGGATTATATCCTTTCTTAATGAATAGTAATGGCCTTAGATTTAAAGGAAATCTTTTAACAAATTGTTGAACTCCAAAACGAAGTATTTTGTTTGATTTAAGAACAGGTAACTTAAAAATTGAGGATTTTATTCCATCGTAAGGATCATAACCTCTATAAGATTCTGTTTCGATGTATCTGTTTAATTTCTCTGTCCCTTTTATTATTAAAGTTCTATTCATTCCATAAATCTGTTAATTTTGATTTATTCGGAATAGAATACTTTTATATTAAGTCAATTCAATCCGAATAATTTTAGAAAGACAAAATTACAACAAATATTCAATAATACTTTATAAATACATTCTAATCATTAAACCTTTAATTCTTAATGCATCTTACTGAAAAGCATTCTCCGGGATTAGGATTTTTTACAATTATTCCTCCACTGTCAAAATAAGTATCAATATGTTTTCCTGAAGTACTCCATATATATGAAATGTATCCAAGATTATCAAATCTTGTATCAGTCATCCTGTAACCTGTGGGCAGAAGTGTAAATCCTGAACTATTATCAGCACTTTTATTAGGAATTGCCCAAATTGTGGTACCTTCGATTTTCATTTTTCCTCCGGCTAAAGATATCCCTCCGAGATTGTCGAAAAGAATTGTCCATTCTAAATATGATGGTATATGCCATCCGTTAGGACAGATACCTTGAACTCCGCTGGGATTTTTATCTGATGCAGATGCCCCCTGCATTAATGTATTCCAATCATAAAGTCTTCCATAAACTGAACAGTTTGCAGTTAAATTATTATAACATGATGATCCTGAAATGTTATAATTCAGATTCTGTAGCATCCATGTTTGATTTCCTATTGTCAGTGTTTTATAAAAATTTCCATCACGGGGATCTGTAAATGTATTTATATTATTTATCAATTTAAAATTTAGTTCATTCCCGTATAGAGTGCCCATATTGGTAATTATATATGAGCGTACAAAATATGTTTTGTTTTCTGTTAATCCCGGAACAAATATTGTAAAATTGCCGCTTCCATATCCTTTTGAATATTTTAAATCTGTCACTGTTGGATCGTGATGTTCTGAACTTATACATATTCCTCTTTCATCTATTGTAGAATTATTCCCGCTAAGAGAAGTACAATAAATATAAATTCCGATATCTGTAACTTTAACTGAATCTGTAGTGACTGTACCTAAATCATAGAACTTATTACATTTCCACCCTTTATAATAAATACATATTCCGTCTA
>JAUZOY010000277.1 GCA_030706235.1 Bacteroidota bacterium
AGCATTACCGGCATAACCAGCATTAATAAAGATTCTTCTGATGGTCCGTCTATAGGTAGTAATATCCCTGCCCTGTTTGGGAAAGACATTTCAAATAAAATATTATCAGTATCAAGATTTGTCAACATTTCAATAAGAAATTTTGAATTGAAACCGATTTCAAGATCCTCACCTTCATATGAACATGTCATTCTTTCATTTGCAGCATTTGAAAAATCAATGTCTTCCGCTGATATTATCAGTTCTTTTCCTGAAAGTTTTAGTCTTACCTGATGTGTAGCCTGATTTGAAAAGATTGAAGTTCTTTTAATAGCATTGAGGAATGCTACTCTGTCAATTGTTAATTTATTTGGATTTTCTATTGGAATAACTGCTTCGTAATTTGGATATTTACCTTCAAGTAATCGGCATATGAGGTTTACATTGCCAAATGTAAAGAATGCATTAGATTCATTGCATTCAACTTTCACACTACAGTCTTCTTTTGCAAGTATATTTTTAAGATGATTCAAAGGTTTTCTGGGCAATACAAATGAAGTAGCAGTTTCAACTTTTATATCTGTTCTTATATATTTTACAAGCCTGTGTGCATCGGTGGCAACAATTATAAGTCCTTCAGGATCAATTTTGCAATATATCCCGGCCATAATAGGTCTGAATTCATCACTTCCGGTTGCAAATATTGTCTTGTTTATGCCTTTTGATAATAATGATGAATCAATATCAAAAGAAATATTTCCTTCAAATTCAGGAATTTTAGGAAAATCTTCCCCATTTTGACCTGTGAGTTTATATTTACCTTCTGCTGCGGATATTTCAATTCCATAAGTTTCTTCATTTATAGTAAATGTAATTGGCAATTCAGAGAATGTCCTTAATGTTTCAATCAGTATCTTTGCAGGTATTGCTATAGTTCCTTTTTCTTCAGATTTTATGTCGATTGTCGCAGTCATTGTTGTTTCAAGATCAGATGCAGAAATCGTCAGTTTATTTATATCTATATCAAATAAGAAATTATCCAGTATAGGTAATGTATTGCTTGAATTTATAACGCCTCCAACCATCTGCAAATGTTTCAATAACAATGAACTTGATACAATAAAATTCATATTTATCCTCCCTTTGTTAATTAAAATAAATTTTTTTACAAACTTACATAAATTTTACAAATTACATCAGGTTTAGGTAAAATTTCTTCCTAGTGATATATTCTTTTTATATGATGGGATCTTTTATTTTATTTTACTTAATAAAATGATTTTATATAACTTTGCAGAAACTACTTATATTAAATATATGCTTCGCAAATTAATATTATTTATATTTTTACTTGCTGTAATTTTATTAAATTCTGCTTTAGCACAGGCAGGCTCCCAGGAGTCTTGGTCTTTAAGAACAGATAAAAATGGTGTAAAGGTTTATACGAGGAGCGTTAAGGGTTCACAGATGAAAGAATTCAAAGGAGAAACTTATGTTAAATGTACTCTTGGAAGTTTGGCTAATCTGATAGACGATATTAGTTCTTATCCAAAATGGATGTATAATTGCAAATCAGCTGAAAGAATTAAAAAGATAAGTATAAGAGAAGGGTATTCTTATTATGTAAATTCATGCCCCTGGCCATTGGATGACAGGGATATAGTCATTCATTATTATATGAAGCAGGACCCTTTAACAAAAGAAATAGTCATAAATATGATTGGAGAAAAATCTTATATTCCGGAAAAGAAAAATTACATTCGTGTTCCTAATTTCAGAGGTATCTGGCAATTTACTCCGGAAAAAAATGGTTTAGTAAAGGTTACTTATCAAACTTATTCAGAAACAGGGGGAACTGTACCATCCTCATTAGTAAATGCCTTTTCCGTTGATTTGCCATATAATACACTTCTGAATCTGAAAAATAAACTAAACAATACTAAGGCAGGAGAGTTTAAATCCCCTACTATTATAAGTGAACCATAACAAAAGCTTAGTAAGCGGATAAAGATCAGAAAAGAAATTTTTAAGTCAGGATTTTATTTTCTGAGAATGATTCTGAAAGTAGTCCCTTTGTTTAAAGTAGAACTCTTTACATATATTTTACCTGAATGGTACTTCTCCACAATTCTCTGAGCGAGGGTTAATCCCAGTCCCCAACCTCTCTGTTTACTTGTAAATCCGGGATTAAATATTGTTTTGAATTTTGATTTATGAATCCCCTTGCCGGAATCAGATATATCTATATAGATATGTTTTAATTCATTGCAAATTGTAATATGAATTGCCCCGCAACCATTCATTGCATCAATGGAATTCTTGCATAAATTTTCTATAACCCATTCAAACAGTGGCACATTAAGAGGAACATACAGTTCTTCTTTTGATGTATTAATTATTCTGAATTTAACTTTTTCGGATGTTCGGGTTTTTATATATTCAACAGAATTTTCAATTACTTCTACAATATTAACTTTCTCAAGAGATGGCGTAGAACCGATTTTTGAGAATCGTTCAGTAATACTTCTCAATCTTTCAATGTCTTTTTCTATTTCCTTACCTGAACTTTCATCAAGTCCTTTTAATTTTAGAAATTCGACCCATCCCATTAATGAAGTTAAAGGCGTTCCAAGTTGATGAGCAGTCTCTTTTGCCATTCCAAGCCAGACATTATCCTGTTCGGCTTTTCTGGTTGCACTGAAAGCAAGGTAGGCAATTAAAAGGAATAATCCTATTATCAAAAATTGTATATAAGGGTAGTATTTTAATCTTGTAAGAAGTGATGAGTTTTCATAAAAAATATAATTCTTCCTGTTATTTGGCAGGTCTATTGTAATAGGTTTATTGGATTCAGACATGGAAGAAATCATCTTAGATATACTTATGCTGTCCTTGAGTTTATATGGATTTATATTTCCGAAATCTATAATCTTGGTTTTAGTACTGTCAGTGATTATGACCGGTACTGATGCTGTATTGAGAACTACTTCAGAAATAAAGGAATTTATAAGGTCCTGCATCATATTTCTTAATTCAGTCAGGATTTTTGATTCTTTATAATAGAGTATATTTTTTTTATCTCCATACCTGACAATAATAGGTTTCTGACGTGTGAAATCTTCTTTAAGTTTACCTTCAAGTTTTTTATATTTTTTAATGCTATCATCCACATTTACTACAGATGTTATATTGTTATTTTCATCTGTAAGAATAACCGGAATAGTTGTATTACCTGCAATAATATCAGAATAGAAAGTCAGGTCTTCAGTATAATTTGCACAAATAAGTCTTTTGGTTGCTTCAGCCCAGATCTCAACTTTCTTTTTTTCCTCAGCTTTCAGTTTATCAAAAAACTGCTCGGTATATTTTACCATGCTGGCCTTTCTCTGTATAGCTTCAGCCCAAAGTATAGCTTTGTTTCTTTCTTCTTTTGAAATATTCTTAACAAGGGTATTGGTATACCATAATGAAAGACCTACAATTAGTATTGCTGCCGCAAGCAGAAGTAGTTTCCATCTTTGTTTTTTACTGTATATGTTCATTTGTTTTACAAACTTATTAAAAAAATATTAATTGTAATCTTCACCTTTTTTATTTTGACGAAACATAGGATAAGTTGTGAATTGTGAATTTGACTTTCTTTCTAAATCTCTCTATTGATTTTGGTGCAATCTGTATGAGGTATTTTCTCGGCTTCTTTCAGATTCCGATTCAAATCGGACACCCTTGCCTTAAGCTAACGATTCCCGCTATAAAGGCTCGTAAGAGACTTTCATTCTCAAGCTAAAGAACAAGCCGAGAACATATATTGCGGTGCTACGCACCTTATTAATGATTATTTGTATACATTTGCTATAAATATCACTGTGCTACGCACCTGAAAACAACTTAAAATTATTAATCTAAATTTATTAATAATGGCAAATACATAT
>JAUZOY010000278.1 GCA_030706235.1 Bacteroidota bacterium
CATCCTTCTGAATGCCCGGTCCTGGCTTATTATAATCAAAAAAGCCGAAAAAGCCTCCCATTTATCTTCCCCATTTCATGTTATATTGTCAAATACGATTCATCCTTACGAAATTAATGTAACAGCCTTTATTTTACCAATTACTCACGCACTTATCAATATATTTTATTACCAATATTTTATTACCAATATTTTTACCTTATTTTTATTTGAAAAGGTATTGACAATCTGTGCTTCTGTCAGTATAATTTATTATGCTGACTTGAGACGACATAATGTATTAAGTAATAGAATTGTATATGCGGTCGTGGCGGAACTGGCAGACGCGTACGTTTGAGGGGCGTATGGGAGACCGTGTGGGTTCAAGTCCCACCGTCCGCACCAAAAAAAGATATCCAATCGGATGTCTTTTTTGTTTATGTTTTCTGCTTTTATTTTCTTCAATAATACCTACTACTCTACTTTTAGATATTTAAGCTCAAAACGTTACTATGCACTATAATTATATAAGTTTGTTGTCCTTTGACTCATTTGATGATAGAAATAAACCCATCACAAAAATAAAAAAAGCTTTGTTATAAGCTCTATGTTTAATCACTTATGGCATTTTATAGTGGTCATCTGCTTCTAATGGAGAAAAATATCCCTTTATACAATTACTATTTCTAATGCATATTTGTATATGATTCTTTTCTCTAAAGCCTGAATTCGGATATATCTCTTTTCCTTCGAAAAAAACTCCTCTTACCGAATCATAACTACTGTAGTCATTATCGTCATTCCATTGATGTATTCTTTGAATTACAGCACAATCCAAATTCCGTAACAGCGATACGTCGCCAGAAATCAATTTGTTCTTAGGCAATTCAATACCTGCATTTAAACTATCAGCTTCCAGCAATCTATACCCTACATCAAGTAGTTTTATGTTATCAGAATTAATAAAATCTAAGCAATACCCCAAATCAAGTACTGCTCCTATGACAGCTATTTCTTTTATTTCTCCACGAGATTTCTTTTCGTGTGCAAATTCATAAGCACGTTTCAAATTGCTTTCCCAAAAATATACACCATGCCCTAGCCAATCATAATCATTCTCACTAGGGTTTAACCTTTGGTTATCATGTATCACTTGATTATATATAGTCATATCACAGCCGTGAAAACCAATAGTTAAATTAGGTATTTTTGAGTACATAATTATGCCAACCTATACATACTATTTAATTTCTTTTCTTTATTACAAATACCGGCTTTAACGAGAGATTCCAAAGATTCCTTCGGAGAAACTTTTTCATTTGCAACCTTTTCGGTATACTTATTAATTTTATCTAAATATTCCTCAAAATCCTTGTTACTCATTATAGATTGCCCCCTTTGGGTTTTCATTCTGTCAACCTCCTTAATATACTTTGTTAATAGTATACTCTGGCATACAAAAAATATATTAAGGCCATGCAGACTTAATGTTATACTCTATAGTTAAATTATAACAAATCCTTATTATAAGTCAATGAAATTTGATTTACCTACTCCCATTAGAATCTAATAAAATTGTCTGTCACGCATTTGTCTATCCATACCATTTTCTTCTCCATGATCTGTCATTATTTATTACCTGTCCCCATTTCATTCATAAAATTAGCTTACTTGTTTAGATTGTAATTCGGTACCTTAACAGGAACATACTTATCGATTTGAGAGTTACCCAACTGTCCTTTTTCATTTCCTCCCCATACCCATACTGTGCCATCCTTTTTCAACGCAACCGTGTGATGATCGCCTGACTCGACCATTATAACATCTTTCAAGCCTTTTACCTGTACAGGCTTATTACTGTTAACCGTTGTACCGTTACCAAGCTCTCCATTATAATTATCTCCGCTGCACCATACTGTGCCGTCTTTTTTTATTACCGTTGTAAAACCGTGTCCTGCACAAATTTTCTCTGCTCCTGAATATTCCTTAATAATATGCGGTTCATGGGTATCCGTCCACGTGCCGTTTCCAAGCTGTCCGCTTGAATTGTCCCCCCACGTGTATACAGTACCGTCTTTCTTCATTATAATTGTTGTTGCATCACCTGCTGAAATAAGAGATGCAACAACATTTTTCACCCCTTTGGGAGTGAAGATATCAGTAGTATTTGAGTCTCCCAATTGACCGAAATGATTAAGTCCCCATGCCCAGACCAAGCCTTTATTATCCAATGCAAGAGAATGCGCCGATCCCGCAGTGACAGCTATGATATTTTTTAAACCTTTGGCTTGAACAATTTCAGCGCTGTTAGTCTTTTTGCCATTGCCAAGCTGTCCACTGCTGTTATCGCCCCAAGCCCAAACTGTACCATCACTTTTAACAGCTAATGAATGCGAATTTCCTGCTGCTATGTATTTAGGGTTAACTAAACCATTAACTTTTAACGGTTTGCCTGAACCGCTATTTTGGGGTGTAGCCGAACCAAGCTGTCCGCTCCAGTTTGCTCCCATGCACCAAACCGAGCCGTCCTCCTTTACAAATACTGTATGAAAATCACCTGTAGCTACTTTTATAACATTATCGGCACCTTTTATTGCAGTAGGTTTTGTATTTTGCTCTTTCGTTGAATTTCCAATTTGTCCATTAGAGTTTTGACCCCAGCCTATTAGGTTTCCTTTACTGTCAAGAGCCATTGAAAATCTGTGTCCTGCTGATATAGCTTTTATATTCTTTAAGCCCTTAACCTGTACAGGTGTTGTTATAAACGAAATGGTTCCATCACCTATCTGTCCTCTATCATTTGAACCCATGCTATATATGTCGCCGTTTTTATCAATGAAAACTGTATTTTTTGCACCGGCGGCAGCAAATTCGATGTCTCCGAGATTACCAATCGTTTGAGGATAATATGACGAGTCACTGGAGTAACCTAGCCCCAATTGTCCGTATTCATTATATCCCCAGCTCCAAACGCTGCCATCATTCTTAATTGCAATGCTGTGATTATAACCTGCACTGATTTGTTGCACATCACTCAGGTCTTTAATTAATTCAGGTTTGCCTACTATATCCTGGCCTTTGACGCATATCTGTCCAAAGTAATTAGCCCCCCATGCACAGCAGGTCCCATCTTCTTTCAATGCCATTATATAGCTGTAGCCTGCCGCAATATCCTTAATATCTGATACGCCGTTTATTTTTACAGGGTTTGGTATGTTTTTATTTGTTCCATCGCCAAGGTTTCCATCCTGATTATAACCCCAGCACCAAACAGTTCCGTCGTTTTTGAGTGCAGCCATAAATTCGAAACCTGCAGAGATCTTCTTTACATTATCCAGTCCTTTAACACATAAAGGTGTAGTTTTTGATTCATTTGTTCCGTCACCAAGCTGGTTTTGTCTGTTGGAGCCCCAGCACCATACCGTACCGTCGCTCTTCAGGGCAGCTGTAAAGTTCCCTTTTGCCGATACAGCCGTAATCCCGCTTAAACCATTTACTGTAACGGGAGTTTTTTTCTCAACCTGTGTCCCATCGCCTAACTGTCCTTCATTATTTCTGCCCCAGCATTTAACTGTACCATCATTCATAAGCGCAACTGTATGCTTGTAACCCGCAGCTACAGCTATAACTCCTTTTAATCCCGGAACAATTGCTGGTGAAGAACTGGGTTTTTTTGTACCGTTGCCTAGTTGCCCATCATCATTTTCACCCCAGCACCATACGGTCCCGTCTTTCTTTACAGCAGCTGTATGACTAAAACCTGCCGCCGCCAAATAATGATAGCCCGATTGTACTAATGTGCTTTCTGAAGCAGAAAGTCTGAACACAGGACTAATTATTGAGAAAAGCATAATAAAGGAGACAATTACCGATATCTTC
>JAUZOY010000279.1 GCA_030706235.1 Bacteroidota bacterium
AGATGAGGAAAACGGCAGGAAAATCCGTGAAAGATATGATCTTCTGAAAACTGACATACCTTTGATCATTAAGTATTCTCCTTTCAGAAAAGTAGTTGATCCTCTGCTTAAATTTATTGAGTCGGCAGAATATGATTATCAGAAGGGTGACATGATCACTGTCATATTGCCACAATTTGCAGTAAAAAGCTTGTGGCAAAAGTATCTGCATAATCAGACCTGGAAATACATCCAGAAACAGCTGCTCAAGCATAAGCACATCGTTGTAAGTACCATGCCGCTTCAATTAAAGGATGACGATTATGTAATGAAGAATTTGAAGTATAAATAAAGGGCCGCTTGGCCCTTCTTTTATTTCTTAAGTAAACATCTTAAATGCATAAAAAAACTTCTCTGCGCTATTTTTATCTCCCAGTCCTTCATATGCTTTACTTAAAAGCAAATAAACCTTTGGATTATCCGTTTCAATAGATATAATCTTTTTCAGTCTTGCAACAGCTTCACTATATTGTCCAGTATAAATGTTATTTTCAATCTCTATTATTTCTTGTTCGATGCTTTGATAATTATTGTAACAGCAATCAATATCTATATTATTTAGAGTAGCTTTAATCTTTTCTACAGTAAACGGCTTCTGAAGATAAGAAACTGCCCCCAGCTTAGTGCATTCGATTGCATTTTTTACAGTTGCAAATGCAGTCATTATAATTACAGGCGTTGAATCCCCAATTGCTCTTATCCTTCTTAAAACTTCAGTTCCACTCATTTGAGGCATTTTAATATCAAGGAATATAAGATCGACTTTTCCTTTTGCCAATATTTCCAAAACATTTATTCCATCACTTGCCTCAATTATTTCATATCCTTCAATTTCTAAAAATGCGGCTAACATTTTTCTTATGTTTTTGGTGTCATCAGCTATCAGAACTTTTTTCATTTTTACCTCCACTCGCCAAAGGTAACGTAAAGGTGAATGTACTTCCCTCTTCTGGTGCGCTTTCGCACCAAATTTCTCCTCCATGTACCTCGACTATTTCTTTTACTATTGCCAATCCAAGCCCTGTTCCTCTTATTTCCATATCCTGCCCTTTAACTTGAATAAATTTTTCAAAAATCTTTTTTTGATATTCTTTTGGTATTCCTACTCCATTATCCTTAATGGATATAAAAATTTTTGATTCCCTTTCATATGCCTTAATAAATATTGACTCACCACCTTTTGAATATTTTAGGGCGTTTATAATCAGATTGTTCAAAACCCATAAAATCTTCTCACTGTCAATATTTATAGCAGGAAGCTCATCTTCAAACTCGAAAGATAATTTAACACCCTTATTTCTCGCCTGTTCGAGCATTATCTTCATGCTGTTTTCTATAATCCTCTCAATATGACCGAATTTCATATTGAACACAGCTTTCCCCGATTCAATTCTGGAAAGCTCCAAAAGATTATTAACAAGCACTAATAATCTCTCACTGTCTTCTTTTATAGTACTGATTATGTTTTTCTGTTTTCTTGACAATTGTCCGATGCTTTCATTATCTAAAAGTCCCGTTCCCATAATAATTGATGTAAGAGGAGTCTTCAATTCATGAGAAATTGTTGATAAAAAATCTGTCTTCACTATGTCAAGCTGTTTAAGCTGAGTAACATTATGAAAGGTCACTACAATGCCATTTATCTTGTGATCGTTATCCCTGACCTTTGTTACTATTACGTTGTAATAAAAATCAATTTCTTCATTTCTAATACATATTATTTTTTCGGTAAACTCTTCTATGGTAATAAAAGAGCTTGAAATATATTCAAATAATTCCTTGTCTTCAATGACATCAAAAAAATGCCTATTTAAAGCCTTGTCTTCTATCACATTGAAAAATCTTTCAAACGCATTGTTTATGAGTTGAATAAGAAAATTTGTATTCATAACTATCAAAGGATCGCTGATGCTTTTAACTAATGCAAGCGATTTATTTTTCTCTGCTGTCAATTTGCCGATTGAACTCTTCTCATATTCATGCAATCTTTTTGTCATATTGTTAAATTCGACTGCCAATTCTCCTATTTCATCCGAGGACAACAGCAAGGCTTGCTGATTTAAATCACCTTCCCTAACAAGTTTCATGGTCCTGGTCAGATGTCTTAATGGTTTTAAAAAACGGTTAATAAAAAATGTCGAAACAAGAAATCCACCTACGACAGAAAATATAGAAAGAAATAACAAAAGATACATATCTCTTACTGAATCCTTTGTTGCGTATTCCTTGCTCCTAAACATCGCTTTTTCATTTAAATTCGAAATCTTCTCCAAGTAACCTTTTATATATTTTAAGAGCGGAATAATTTGTTCATTATAATATTGTAAAGAAATTTTCGGATTTTTTTCATATGGGATATTCTTTAATTCTGCAAACCGTTTCAAGTATTCATTATAGCTGCTTTTAAGGTTGTTTACGCATTCTTTCTCACCTGACTCGGTTATATTATGCTTTTCAATACTAAAATACCTTTGAAATAATACTTGGTTTTGTATGAATTCTTTATCAGCCTGAATTTTATCACCGCTTAAGAAAAGCAAAATTGAATTATTCTGCTTTTCAAGAACATCATCCATATTTGCAACAGCTTTAATACTTTTGTAATTGTGAGTCATAAGACCATCAACTGCCCCGCTTAGTTGAAATAACGAATAGACAGAAACAGACCCTACGATTGCAATAACTGCAACCAGTCCAAAATATATCAGTGATATTTTGGTTTTTAATGTCTTTAACATACCATACACCCCGTACAACTCACTATACAATTGCTTTTAGTATAGTTTATACCTAGATTAAAAGTCAATCTGCCAATACTTAGTGAATTATATAGCAAAACAGCGCAATAATATGATACAAAGCAGCAATATTATTTATTATGATTTTGCACACCGGATAAACGTCAATTGTTTATTTACCGAAGTTTTTTATTATTTTATAAATGGATTATAATTTGCTAATAATGTTTTTCTGGAAAACGCTTTAATATTAATTATTTTTATTTGAGGGTGAAATTTATGGTTAGTAAAATAAAAAGGCTTCTCATCGGAAGGCCATTAAAAAATGAAGCAATTCATGGTGAAAAATACAAAGTTTTCTGGGGGCTTCCAATACTCGCAAGTGATCCTATATCATCAGTCGGTTATGCCGGAGAAGAAATTCTTTTAGTTCTTGTTCCGGCAATAGGAGCTTTATCTTTCCTTTATATGACTTATCTTTCCCTTGCAATCATTGGGCTTCTGGTAATATTGACCTTTTCTTACAAACAAACAATTGCCGCATACCCCAGCGGTGGAGGTGCATATATCGTTGCAAGCGATAATCTTGGTCATGCATCTGGGGTAACTGCCGGAACAGCATTAATTATTGATTATATCCTTACTGTTGCTGTTAGTATTGCCTCCGGAGTTGCGCAGTTAACCTCAGCTTTCCATTTCCTTAGGCCTTACCATGTACTTATTTGCATGCTGGTTTTAGCAATTCTGATGCTTGGCAACCTAAGGGGCCTGAAGGATTCATCCAGAATTTTCAGCATCCCCACCTATGCATTCATTATCGGTTCATTAATCATGATTGTTGTCGGAATTATTAATTACAAGCTGGGAAAAGCTGTCCCTTATGTTGCAGTTGAGAATTTAAAACAAACTAGTGCAGTTTCAATTTTTCTTTTATTAAAAGCATTTTCAAGCGGATGTACTGCCTTAACCGGGGTAGAAGCTGTAAGCAATGCCATACCTAATTTCAAGGCTCCTGCATCTAAAAATGCCGGAAAGACATTGCTTCTTTTATCGCTATTTGTATTACTTGTTTTCG
>JAUZOY010000028.1 GCA_030706235.1 Bacteroidota bacterium
GCTCAGCTGGCTTACGAACAGGCCGAAAACAAATTAAAACAGGCGCAAGCGGCCCAGACAACAGGCACCATTAACGCTAAAACAGCATTAAATACCAGCAAATCCAAAGGAACCAACGCCCAAACAACATATAATGTAACGATTACTCAATCAAACGGATGTACTTCTTCAGCTTCAAAAGTTGTGGTTGTTAATCCAAAACCTGTTGCAAATGCAGGTTCGGATATAACAATAGTCCAGGGGGAATCTGCAAATCTGTATGCAAATGCCGGCAGTAATACTTCATTCGGTTTTAAATGGATAAATATGAATAAATATGATTCAATATTAGGCCAAAAAGTGATTGTTAGCCCAACTGTCACATCAACATATACACTTTTTGTTAAAAGCGAAAATGGTTGTACTTCAACAGATGGAATCGTTATAAATGTAGTAGGGAAATTAGTCGTAACAGCAGGTGATAATAAGAGTATTTGTGTGGGAGGAAGTGCCACTTTAAAAGCAGAAGGTGGTACAATGTTTAAATGGAGTGATGCTGCAAATTCAACAACTTCTTCTATTGTTGTATCTCCAAGTATAACTACAACTTATACAGTAACAGCATTTGACGGATTTCAGTCTGCCACCAACATTGTTACTGTATTTGTAAATAATCTGAAGGTAAATGCAGGACAGAATCAGAATATTTGTAAATCTGCACAGGCTACATTGAATGCATATGCTGAAGGAGCTGCCGGAACACAGATATCCTTTGTCTGGAATACCGGAGAAAAAACTGCTACAATTAAAGTAGCTCCAACGTCTTCTGCAACATATTCTGTAACAGTAACTTCAGGTGGATGTTCAGCTTCAAATAATGTCACTGTAAATGTTTCTGACATTGTAGCAAATGCAGGTATGAATCAGACAATATGCAACGGACAGTCAGCCAACCTTACTGCAACAGGAGGAACAACATATAAATGGAATACAGGTGCTTCAAATACAGGTGCTTCTGTGTTGGTTAGTCCGACAACTACAACAACTTATACTGTAACTGTTGGAAGTGGAAATTGTTCTGCAGTAAGCAGTGTCATTGTAAGTGTTAAAGATAAAATTGTTGCAAGTGCAGGAGCAAACCAGACAATATGTAGCGGTCAGGCTGCAAGATTAGCAGCAACAGGAGGTGAGCTTTATAAATGGAGTACCAATGACCTCCAGGCAAATATAGCAGTAACACCCGCAACGACTACTACATACACTGTAACTACTTCTAAAAACGGATGCTATGAAACAAGTGATGTAGTAATTTTTGTTAATCCTTCTATAAAGGTTAGTATTAATGGTGGAATAGCTATATGTAAAGGAGGCATTGTTGATTTGTATGCTCAGACATTAAACAATCCAAATATCAATTTTCAATGGAGTACCGGAGAAACATCTCAAAAATTGACTGTATCGCCTACTGCAACTGCAACATATTTTATAACGGCTACACTTGGGACTTGTACTGCAACTAACAATACTGTTGTAATTGTAAATGAAGCTGTTCCTGCAAGTGCAGGTCCAAATAAAACCATCAATTCCGAAAGCACAGTTCAATTAACAGCTTCCGGAGGAGATTATTATATCTGGAATCTTGGACTCCAAAAACAAACTATTTCAGTTACTCCGACAATAACAACAACTTATACGGTAACTGTTCGTAATATTGCAGGTTGTAGTGCTACCGCAAATACAGTTGTGATTGTAAATGCTCCACCTGTTGCAAATGCAGGATCAGATTTAACAATTTGTCTATTGAAAACATGTACGTTAAATGCAATCGGAGGTAAGTATTATCAATGGAGCACCGGTTCAAGACAACAGCAAATAGTTGTTAATCCAACCTCAACGACCACTTATACAGTAACCGTTACAAATTCAACAGGAGCAAAGAATACAGATCAGGTAATTGTTACTGTTAACTTTGCAACGGCAAATGCAGGTCCTGATAAAACTGTTTGCAAGGGTCAGAGTGTAACATTAAGCGGAAGCGGTTCCGGGGGTACATTTAAATGGAATACCGGCGAAACTACATCTTCCATTGTGGTTACTCCTTTGTCAATGAAAATTTATTCACTGGTAGTTACAAACGGTTCTTGTTCTGCAACTGATAATGTGATAGTAAGAGTTGGTAATATGGGTGTTAATGCAGGTCCCGACAGGACTGTTTGCAAAGGGAGTGCAATAAATATTATTGCTATTGCAAGTGCAAACAGTAATCCGTCTTTTAAATGGAGTAATGGCGGAAACACTGCAGATATTACAGCTAAAGTTGGAGTAACTACAAGCTATACAGTAACGGCAACTTCGAATGCAGGTTGTTCAGCAACTGATCAGGTTGTTATTACCGTGATTACCTGCAAGAATAATGATGATTTTGATATCTCAAATACGACTGCTTCTGTTAATAATAATAAAATTTCTACAGATAATGGGCTGAATTTAAGTGTTTATCCTAATCCTGGTAACGGAATATATAATTTTGAAGCTAAAATTGCCGGAAATTCATCAGTGAGGTTAAAAGTATTGAATATCCTTGGAGTTAAAGTATATGAAACAACTATTAAAAATGATTCCGGAATATTCAGGAAAAATCTGAATCTTACTAATCTTCCTAACGGATTATATATGTTAGTAGTTGAAACTGATGCACAAAAAGTTGTAAGAAATTTTATAAAAAATTAAGTAACTAATTATCCGGTATGATTTTATAAAATACAGGTTATTAAGGAAAATATTTTCTCGCTAAGAAAATTTCGCTAAGAACGCAAAGAATAGAATAAAATCTTTGCGGATTTTAAGTATAGACTTTGCGAGCTTACTGTGAAAATAAATAGCTCATATGAAAAGAGCAGGATGGCTTTCCTGCTTTTTTTATTTTAAAGTGAAGAATATTTATTAATATTGCATTCACTTTTTTTTAATAATATTATTGATACGTTAACTAAAAAAAACAGGAAGATATGAAAAGACTCATATTTGTTATATCGGTTATTTTATACTGGACAATAATGAATAGCATCCAGGCACAATCACTTTCATGGGCTAAGAGAGTAGGGGGTAATGGTGATGATATAGGAAGAGCAATTGTATCAGATACAAGTGGAAATTCATATGTAGCTATAAGTTTTGAAGGGAATATTACTGATGGAATTACATTTACAAGTAGAGGTGGAACCGATATTTTAGTATTAAAATATAATTCCAAAGGAGAAATAATATGGTCGAAACAATGCGGAGGAGATGGAACGGATATGCCCAAAGCAATAGCATTAGATAAAGAAGGAAATATTTATGTTACCGGTTACTTTAGTAATAATGCCAATTTTGATAATATTAATCTTACAAAAAAAGCTGAAACTGATATCTTTATAGCAAAATTCAGTAATGATGGGGAAATAAAATGGGTTAAACAGGCTGGTGACGCAGGTATAAATAAAACTACCGGAATTTGTATTGATTCTGAGGGTAATATTATAGTAAGCGGAACTTTTACTAATAAGATAAGTTTTGATAAAAATTTATTTAAAAGTCTGGGAGAACAGGATATTTTTATAGTTAAATATGACAACAAAGGAACTCTTATATGGGCAAAACAGGCAGGAGGTAATGGTAATGATGATATTCAGGGAATTTGTCTGAGCAGAAAAGATGAAATAATTGCTACCGGCTTTTTTACCGGAAAAATTAAAATTGGAAATAAGGAGCTAAATTCTGTTGGAAAGAATGATGTATTTATTTCAAAATATGATAAAACGGGTGATGTCGTTTGGCTAAAACAGTTTGGCGGAACAGGAGATGATAATGGGAAAGCTGTAGCTGTGAATGATTCAGGTTTTATATATGTCACCGGAAGCTTTGAAAAAGCAATGACCATTGATAAAATTAAAATGGAAAGTAAAGGAGGCTCAGATGTTTTCTATATAAAATTGAACTCTGATGGTAAGTTGAATTGGGCAAAAAGCATAGGTGGAAATGAGAATGATTTTGGAAAAGATATTAAAGTAAATACAAACAATGATATCATTTTAGCTATAACTTTTAGTGATGAAATATCACCCGGAAAAAACAATAATGAAAGTATTAATGTTGCAAGCAAGGGTAAGTCTGATGTTTTGATATCTGAATTTTCAGGTGATGGTGATTATTTATGGAATATACATATCGGTGGTCTTGAAGAAGATAATGTCCTGAGTGTGGCAAATGATTTAAAAGATAATGTATATATAACCGGCAGTTTTATGCAGGATGCAATATTTGATACTATTTATCTTCAGTCAGCAGGTAGACAGGATGCTTTTATTGCAAAATATATGCCACCCGTAGTGACATGTATGGCAGAAGCAGGAGAAGATAAAATGATATGTCCCGGAGAGAAGGTAACGCTGAAAGCTTCAGGAGGAAAAACTTATTTATGGAGCACTGGTGCAAAAACACAAACTATTATTGAAAGTCCAACCACAAGTACACAATATACTGTTACGGTAAAAGCAGGTGGATGTACATCTTCAGCTTCTGTAGAAATTACTGTATATCCTAAAATTAATGCTTATGCGGGAGCAGATGACCTTATATGTGAAGGAGATACTTTAAGTTTAAACGCATTGGGCGCTAAAACATTTAAATGGGAACCTGCAAAAGATATGGATAATCCAAATGTTCAGAATCCAAGAGCGTTTCCTAAAGTAACAACTACTTATACTATGATAACCACTGATAAATTCGGTTGTACTGAAAAAAGTCAGATGGTAATAAAAGTAAATAAGCTACCGGATGCCAGTGCAGGTAAAGATACTACTATATGCAAGGGAAGTAGTGCAACTTTAACCGCCAAAGGTGGAAAAACATATGGGTGGAATACAGGCGATGCTTCTCAGACTATTGTTGTAAGTCCTGATGTAACTACACGTTATAAAGTGATTGTTATGGATGAGATTGGATGTACTGTGGAAAAATCAGTTCTGGTTACTGTTAGGGACTGCCCTCCCAAATAAAGAATCTGTAAAAAAATGTTTTGATTTTATTTTTCCTGACCTTTGGTTTTCCTTTCAAAAAGGTACATCAGGCGAAAGGTCAGAATATTATTATATTCTTCGCCGAAATCAGGTGCTTTATCACTGTAATAAACTGTACGTATTTTTTTTAAGGAATATGAATAACGTAGATTAAAATGTAATCCTTTGTATATCCTTATATTAAAATTTGCAATCCAGTCATAATCATAGTTGTTGAATGTTCCTTTGTGATCGTTATCTGTAAAACCTGTATTGTCTTTTTCTGTGAATGAAGTCAGCCTGTTAATTGAGATTCCTGCACCTGCAGTAATAACATTTTTATCGGTATAGTTTATCAGAAGAGGTATATCAAGATATCGTAGGTTCAGTTCATATGAACCATCGAGAGGTGGTACAGAAGTGACTTTTTGATGGCTACCTTTCTGACTGTATGCAGTTTCAAGCCAAAAATTAAAATTATGCCATAAGGGAACTATAGCAATTGCTCCAACATTTAAGCCGAATTTGTTATACCCATACAACTTGTCGCCATCTACCTGTGTTGCATTTACGCCACATGCAATTCCACCTTTAATATTTTGTGCTTTTGAAATACTTAAAAAACAGAATATAACTATAAATAGAATTATCGGATATTTTTTCAATTATATAAAGATTTAGAAGTTTTTTGATTTTATTTTTATTAAACTTTTTGGCATAAACGATATATTAAGCGTATGACTTGATAAATAATTCTTTACGCCCCTCTCCTTTGGGAGAGGGGTTGGGGGTGAGGGCTTAATTTTTAGCTGCATATGTTCATTTTTAATAATTTAAGACAGCTTTTTTTATTTGAAAATTATTTGTTAAATAACTCTGTTAGGCTATTATTAATATTCTTAATATCAGTTGATTTGATGACAATTTTGCCGCTTCTGTCTATAACGATATAGTATGGAATTTCTTTAATATTATAAGTTTTTAAAATTGGAGAGTTCCAGAAATTCAGGTCGCTTACATTAAACCAATTCATTTTATCCCGTTTTATATTTGATATCCATTCTGATCTTTTTTTATCTAGAGATACGCTATATATTTCAAGACCTCTGTAGTGATATTTTTCATATATTGCTTTAATTTTGGAAATTTCTTTTTTGCATGGGACGCACCATGAAGCCCAAAAATTTAATAATACTACTTTACCTTTGAGAGATGATAGTTTAATCGTTTCTGCATCAGGATTAAGCAAGGAGATTTCAGGCGCCTGACTTCCAATAGAAACTCTTTTTTCATTTAATTCTTTTTCTGTCATATCCCTTTTTATGTCTGATATTCGTTTATGAAATTCAATAGTATGTTTTGAATTTGGGAACGTTTTAATTAAAGTGCTGTCAACTTTGTTAAAATATTTGAAGTCTGTTTCTTTACTTAAAATAGGATGTCGTCCAAACATTTGATAAAGAGCAATCAAAGATGCAAGTGAATTACAATTTCTGTCAATAAAGGCTTTTGTATATGTTTTCTGTTTTTCGAAAATGGTGTTATATATGGAATCAAGGCGAATTTTAATTTGATAAAAATCAGGACTTTTCTGACTCATATCAAATATTCTTTTTAGTGAATCTACTTTCTTGTAATTATTGTTTAAGTTAGTATTTAATTGATATATAAGTTCTGAACCGGGGGAGCCTGTGATATTATAGGTTTTAAAGTCGCTTTTATTAACTTTTACATAAATTTTTTCATTTAAATCAGCAAGTAAGGTAATAGAATGGTTGTTTTTGAATTCAAGTATGAAAAAGCCCTGTTCTTTTGTTCTTATTTTAAAGTGGAATTCTCCTTTCCTGTTTGTTATAATGGAGTCAATTCCTTTTATTCCATCAGGATTTAATTCTCTTAAATATACACTGTCCTTGTAATTATCAACTTGTCCTTTGATAATTATTTTACTGCCTGAATTTTTATTAAAACATGAAAAAAAAGATAAAGAAATGACCAGGCAAATGAGAGCGTTTTTAATTAAGTTTTTATTTGACATAATCTCAAGATTTAATTTTTGCAAAAGTATTTAAAAATACTTAAAACTATAATGCAGAATGTCAGTAATTACAAAAAATGAAAAAATAAGACTTGCATAACCGTTTATTTTAGTAAAATAAAGATTAATTATAGTTAAGCCTTGTTTCCTGACCATAAAATGCTGATAGATTAACATTGATATAAAACAGACAACCCCAATCCGGTAAAATAGTCCGAACCCTCCTGATATACCTGCGAAAATTACAAAAGTAACAGAAATAAGATGGAATAGTTCTGATAAGTAAAGAGATCTTTTATAGCCAAATCTGGCAGGTATTGAATTGAGCTTTTCTTCTCTGTCAAATTTTTCATCCTGAAGTGAGTATAAAATATCAAAACCACTGGTCCAAAATAAAACAATAACAGAAAATAATACAGGCAGGACTGCAAAATGACCTGTTACAACCAGATAAGCTCCAATGGGTGAAAGTGATAAACCTATTCCAAGAACGATGTGACTTAATGATGTAAATCTTTTTGTTAAACTATAAAAAAGTACAACAGTAAGAGCAACAAAAGAGAGGTAGAAACAAAGTCTGTTTATGCAAAATGTAGATATAACAAAAAGTATACAATTAATTATGCAAAAAATGAGTGCATTTGAAGGAGTAATAACTTTACGTGGTATTTCTCTACTTGCAGTTCTTGGATTTTTATAGTCTATGTCTTTGTCAATAAATCTGTTGAATGACATTGCGGCTGTTCTTGCAAAAACCATACAAAGCAACATTAATAAAAAAAGTTTATAATTAATGATATTCCCTACAGTGGAACAACCTAGAAAAAAACCAAGCAATGCGAAAGGAAGCGCAAATATTGTATGGCTGAATTTTACAAGAGAAAAATAATTATAAATTTTATTAATTAGTTTCATCTGTTTAACTTATGTAGAATTATTTATTATACTTTTTATCACATTCTTCACAATAGTTTTTGCATGGTTCAGCATGTATTAGTATTTCTGTGTTTTTCATCTTTTGCTTTACTTCTTCTTCTATAGAATCACAAATATTATGAACCTGTTCAAGAATAAGTTCTCTGTTCATTTCAATATGCAGATCGATAAATTTCATATTTCCTGACTTTCTTGATCTTATTTCATGTGGTGAATTACACACAAATTCTTGTTTGTTTATGATATCCACAATAATTTTTATGTCTTCATCAGACAATTTTTCGTCAACTAAAGGTGCAAATGCTTTTTTTAGCATAATACAGGCTTCACGCAGAATAAATACTGCAACAAGAATAGCGATGACAGGATCTAAAAAGCTTATTTTTGTTATCCAGATTATAAGAAGTCCAAACCCAACACCTACAGATGTATAGACATCTGTTTTCAAATGTAATGCATCAGCTTCAAGAGCTACTGAATCTTCTCTTTTTGCAACTTTATATAATTTTGATGAAATAATATAATTTACTATTCCGGAAAAAACCATTACTATTACTCCGTATTTAAGGTTATCAGACTCAACTGAAGAATTGCTAATGAACTTTTCAACAGCTTCATAAACTATCCATAATACAGCAACAATAATTAATATTGCTTCTATAACACCTGAAACATTTTCATATTTTCCATGACCATATGGATGCTTTTCATCAGGAGGATTTTCAGCCTTCCTGACAGAAATCCATGCAACAAACGCAGCAACAAGATCGAGACTGGAGTGTATTGCTTCAGAAATAATACTTACAGAACCGCTGATAATACCTACAATAACTTTAAGTATTATCAGAGAGGTATTGGACCCGACTGATAATAGAGCAACATGCTTCTTGTTTAACATTTTAAAGCTTAATGATTATTCATTGATAAGCCTGGGAAAATTTATTTCATCTTTGACGATGAATGCATTTGGATAATCTTTAAGAATTTCATTCAGAAATCCCTGGGCTTCATAACGTGTTCGGAAATCACCTACTCTTATTTTGTAATTAGGCTCCTGAAAAATGAGATATGAGCTAATTTGAGAATGTTTACTCTCAAATTCGTTTCTTATGCTGTTTGCTTTATTTTTTGAATTATTCCCGGAATCAAAATATATCTGAATTCTATATCCCGGAATAGTCTTGTTATTCTCGTTATACATTATATGTCTATTAACGAGAAAATCAATCTTATGATTCTGAATGATTTCAATATTGCCATGCTTTTGAGCATAAACGCCTAAATATTGAAAAGTCAATACTAATAAAATAGCATACTTAAGAAAATTTTTCATCTCCGTATAAATTATTTAATTTCATAAGTATCTATAGTTTTAATACTTAATACCGGTATTGGAGAGTGATTAACCAAAGCTTGCGCATTGCTGCCCAGAAGTGCCTGTAGTTTGTTGATAGGTTGTTCTGTCATCATACTTATCAGGTCTGCATCAATCTTCTTAGCATAATCAATTATCATTTTTGATTCATTATCTCCCTTAAGGTGTTCATAATGATTTATAACTGAATTTGAATCGAAATATTTTTTAGCCTGAAGTGCATACTTTTCTGTAAGTTTATTTACATCACTTTGTCCCGTAGTATTAATTGCTGTAATATATACTTCTGCATTATAAAGTTTTGCTAATTCTGTAACAAAAGGTACCTTTTGTCTTGTATCCAAAGTGCAATCAATAGGAACAACTATTTTTCTAATGTCATTTGTTTTAAATCCACATCTGATAGTAATTACAGGAATTTCTGAATATGAAACAATTCTGTATGCGTTGCTGCCAATCCAGAATTCTTCAAAACCTGATACCCCATGTGTACCGGCAATTATCATATATGAATCTGAATATTTTGCCTGGTTTACAATTTCTTCAAATACTTTTCCGGATCTGATTTTGTAATCTATTACTCCTTTTTTAAGCTCATTCTTATATTTTTCAACAAGTAATTCAATGTTTTTCCTGGCATGATCCATCTGAACTTTATGATATATGTCAATATCAGCATAGAATTCATTTGGCTTATTTACCCAAACAAGTGAAACATTGGCTTCAATTTTATTTGCTATGGCAATAGCATATTCAATAGCTCTTATTGAGCATTTTGAGAAGTCGATTGCAACTATTATATTTTTCATATTCCTGAAATTTTATGTATTAGGACTGCTAAGTTAGTATTTTTTTTATTAATACACTGCAAGATGTATCTAACAATATTTTTATAAATATTTTTTCAGTATATGTGAATGGCCTAATTTATTGGAATATAATTATGTAGTGCTGTAAAACAAAAAATATTATGATTATTATTTCAAAAAATGTATTAAAAATTTGTAGGGAATTAAAAAAATGCATTACATTTGCAACGCAATTCAGGGTGATTAGCTCAGTTGGTTCAGAGCACCTGCCTTACAAGCAGGGGGTCAATGGTTCGAATCCATTATTACCCACCACGAAATCAGAAGGTTACAAATTTTGTTTTGTAGCCTTTTTTTATATAACCTTAAAGGAAGTGAAGATAGTGGAGGAATTGTGACCTTCCTGACAGGTATTTCTCCTGTCAGGTTTATTTGTATATTGCTGAAGAGAAGAACTATCCTGTCATACCACTGGTGAGTTTGTGGATAAAATTATCCTGAGATTCTACCTTTGTAATTTTGTTTCTGACGTTATAAAAAATTTATATTTTTGTGATTTAAACTACAAAAATGAAAAAGTATATTCCAATTGCAATTATTGCATTTATGTTATTGGCTATCAATAGTTATTCTCAGAAATATAAGACAAATGCAGGACATTTAAAATTCCATTCAAAAACAAATACAAAGGAAATTGACTGTGAATGTGACCAGACAACCTGCTCTATTGATTTCGCAACCGGTGAAGTTGTTGCTAATTGTAAAATAAAATGTTTCAAATGTGATAATCCTCTTGTAGAAGAGCATATTAATCAGAATTATGTAGAATCCAATAAATATCCTGATGCAGAATACAAAGGAATGATAGTTGATGTTAGTTCAATAAATCTTAAAAAAGATGGCATTTATAATGTTACTACTGAGGGTGAATTCACTCTGCATGGTGTAACAAATAATCTAAAAGTATCAGTAATTGTTGAGATTAAGGAGGGTAAAGTTTATGCTAAATCTAAATTCTTTATCAACCCTTTTGATTATAATATTAAAATATCTGCTTCTATCAGGGATAAAATAGAGAAAAATATAACCGTTTTAGTGGATTGTGAATTAAAAAACTAAAAACTCATAACTTTTTAAGCTTCCACTTCCCTGATCTCAAATATAAATAGGACAATAGTCCCATTATAAAGAAATATACAAGTTCTGATATCCAGACAAATTCAACTTTAAGTTTGAAAACTACAGATGAAAGATATACACTCATCAGGTAAACAAATATAGTAAAAGATTCTATACCCAGTGATGTTCTGGTATTCCCTGAGCCTGATACACCACTAAACATGATCATTGTAATTGAAAATAGCAGCATTGCAAGTAGTACAATATACAAGACGGAGATGGAATCATTAATTAAAATAGGGTTTGATGTATAAATTGAAATTATCTTCCTTGAAAACAGAAATGTAATAATAATAAAAGGATAAGTGCAAATAGTACTAATTAGTGTGGTTTTCTTGATAAGAGGTATAACTTTCAAATATTTTCCCTGTCCTATGATGTTGCTTACAAGTGTGTTTGTGGCAGAACTAAAGCCCCATATCGGAATCATCAGAACCATATAAATACTTCTTACAATGTTGGAGACAGCCAGTGCATGTTCTCCAAGTTGTTCAATAAACATGAAAAATAGAAACCAACTGCCCAGAGACACGAAGCTTTGTATCATTAATGGAGCCGATATACTTAAAATATTCTTCAATATTACGGGCTGAAATTTTGATATTTTGAAAAGAGAATATTTTTTTATATCAATACGGGCGAAGGTATAAATAATAAAGAAAAGAGATGCTGATCCTTCAGCTATTACTGATGCTAAGGCTGCTCCTCCTATGCCCATCTGTGGAAAACCCCAGTTACCGAAAATAAGAGCATAATCAAGGATAATATTAATAAATGCCATTAATCCTGTACTTACTGACATTATTTTTGTCGAAGCTATTCCTATGTAGAAAGAACTGAATATTACATTGATAAAAGCAAAGAATATCCCATAGGAACGATAATTCAGAAATTCAATACTCGCTTTATCAATGGATGGTGATTTAATAAAATATGCAAGTACGGTTGGGGTTATGAATTTAAGAAATAGAAATAAAATGAGAGCCATTGCAATTAGTGCATAGATACTATGATCTATAAGGGTGCCTATATTATTGAATTTTTTTTCTCCGTTTCTTCTTCCTATAATAATCTGAACTCCCGATCCAAAGCCAATGCCAAGCATAAGTATTGTAATATAATACAAACCTCCTATGGCTCCGGCCCCTAATGCTACCTCATTAAGCCTACCAAGAAATGCTGTGTCAATTACATTCATAACATTCTGAGTTACCATACCCAGAATTATCGGAAATGAAATTTGCCAGATAGTACTATAAGATGTATTAATTCTCATCCTTTCAACTTTCAACTAATAAAACCAGACCTTTCAGGTACTCGCCTTCAGGATGGAATATGTTTATTGGGTGATCGGGAGGTTGTGATAACTGGTGAAGTATCTTTACTTTCCTGCCGGTTGATATTGCTGCAGCGGTAATTGTATTGTTGAATAAATATTTATCTACTACCTGTGAACAAGAGAATGTAAATAATATTCCTCCCTTGTTGATTTTTTCCATTGCTGCCGCATTCAACCTTTTATATCCCTGAACAGCATTGTGTCTTACATTAACATGCTTGGCAAATGCAGGCGGGTCAAGTATAATAATATCAAATTTTTCGTCAGAATCTCTTATAAAATCAGCCGTGTCTGTTGTTATACTTTCATGATTATTATTATCAAATCCATTAATCTTCACATTCTCATCTGTAAGTTCAATTGCTTTTTTTGAACTGTCAACAGATACTACTCTTTTGGCTCCTGCATTAAGAGCGTAAATTGAAAAACCTCCTGTATAGCAATATGTATTGAGAACTGTTTTGTCTTTTGAAAAGGTTTTTAATAATTCACGATTAATTCTTTGGTCAATAAAAAATCCGGTTTTTTGTCCTTCTTCCCAATTAACCCTGAACAGGTTATTGTTTTCCTTAACAATGTTATCAGTGAATTCACCATACAGATAACCATTTTCCGGATTCAATCCTGCACCTTTGGGTAATGTTTCACTACTTTTGTCGTAAATGGCTTTTAACTTTTCTCCGTAAATGTCTTTTAATGCTTTTACCAATTGCTCTTTTATCAGGTGCATGCCTATAGAATGACTTTGGATTACAATCGTACTATTGTAAAAATCAACAATTAACCCGGGAAGATTGTCTCCCTCAGCATGAACAAGACGGTAAACATTTGTCATGTCATTATCGGTAAGCCCGATCATTTTTCTTAAGGAGTATGCTTCTTCAAGTTTTTTCCTCCAGAAATTGTAGTCAGGAATAATTTTTTCAAAAGAAAAGATTCTTACTGCTATAGACCCGTTTTGATAATGTCCTGTTGCCAGATATTCGTCTTTATTTGAGTATATTTCCACAATATCACCCTCAGAGGGGTAGCCGATAATATCTTTAATAGCTCCCGAAAATATCCAGGGATGAAAACGTCTTACGGCTTCATCTTTCCCTGACCTGAGTATCACCCTGGCAAAATCTTTACCCATAATATTTAATTGTTTTTTTAAGGGTTGCAAAATTAGTTATTTTAAATAACATTTATGGCTATATCATAAGAATAAAATGATTTTTTTATTTCTGTCTTTGAAATTAATATTTTGTTATCGATAACGTTTTTTACCATTGTGGTATCCCGTACTTATCCCGTACTTAAGCCGTACTTATCTTGATCTTATCCCGATCTTAATTTTGCAACTTTTTTTTACTCTTTGTTGTCTTATTTATATAAGAAAATGAAGTGTGGAAAATGAAACTTTTATAAATAAAATTGCGTAAAAAAGTTATAGATTGTGGAGATTTTTTAATAGATTGAAGGTGATTAAAATATATTTTTTTAAAAAAAATAAAAAAATGAAAATTTAAAAAAAATGTTTATATTTGTATACGAAGGTGAATTTTGCGCTTTTGTGTGTAATTTGCTGAAATACAATGCTATATGTATTGAAAATTTAACTGAATTTTAATTTTTAGATGGAAAATCTACCTGAAAATATAGTTAAAAATATTAAAAAAGGATTTAAAATCCTGTTCGATTTTATTGCTTTGTTATTAAAATCAGGTAAATTTACGTGGAGTTGTGCTTCAAAACAAATTTCATCGAAATTTAAAGTATCAGACCTGATATCAGCAAAAGTTATCTTGTTGATAGCTAACTGTATCCTAATATCATCTTTTTCTTTTGGAGCGACTAAAACATTAACTTCAACAGGAGCATGTAATTGGAGCACTGCTACCTGGACTGGAGGCTTGCCGGTAGCCGGAGATGATGTAGTAATTGGTCCAAATGCAACTACAACATTAACATTAGATGTTGATCCGCCAAATTTAAATTCTATTACAATAGGTGGTGTAAATAATAGGATTATTGTATTTAATGTTAATGGACATACTCTAAATGTTACAAATGGAGGAACTAAAACCATAGCTATTAATTGTATAGCTACAAATATCGGGCGTACTACAACTTTTAATATTGGTTCGGGCAATGTTACATGTGGAGGGATAACTTCAAATGCTGCAAATTCAGGCGGTACAGGGAATACGAATAATTTAATAATATCTACAGGTTCCTTAACTGTAACCGGAAATATATCAATGACAAATAATGCTTATAACTTTATTGATTTTACCGGAGCTGGTAGTATTACTGTAACCGGTACATTATCTACAGGAACTTTAGATATGACAGGGGTTTCAGCGACTGCAAATATCGGAGGAGCTGGAGCATGTTTTACTGCAACTACTTTCAACTGTGGAACTGGTACTGTAATTTACAATGGAGCAGGTGCTCAGACAATTGGAGCATTTACTTACTATAATCTTACTAAATCAGTTGGTGGTACTGGCTCTTTGGCTGGCACTACAACAGTAGGAGGAACATTTAATATTGCTGCCGGAACATTTGCCTGTGGAGCTAATGACTTAATATTAAATGGTCCTGTTACAACTCCAATAGGAGGATCGTTTACTTTAGGAGCAAATACAGTAACTTATGGAGGGGCAGGAGCCCAGAATATAATTCCTGTTGATTATAATAATCTTACAAAATCAGGAGCAGGAACAGCATTAATTACAGATGTTACGTCTGTATCAGGTAATTTAAGTATCGCTGCCGGAGCACTGGATCTTGGAACTGTAATAAATACATTTAATGTAATAGGTACAACAACAATTGCCGGTACATTAATATTTGATAATACTACAACAAAAACAGTTACACTTACAGGATTATTAACCGGAGCAGGTGCGATAAATATGAGTGGAGGTGGGTTAGGCCATATTCTTAATCTGCCAGCTACAGGAGCAAATACAATTGGAACTTTAATAGCAGGATCCGGAACCGTTAACTTCAATGGAGGTGGTGCTCAGACAATTCCTGCATTACCTTATTATAACCTTTCATATTCCGGAACAAATACCGGTACTCTTATTGCTAATACGTCAATAGGGAATAACCTTGTGGTTAACAGTGGTACATTATCCGGAGGTGGAAAAACATTTACAGTTACAGGGACAACAACACTTTACAATGCCGGAGCAATAACAGTAAATAGTAATGCAGCAGTAAATACATTTACGGGCTTAATATCATTGAATAACAATTCTGCCTGGACTTCAACAGCTGTAACAACTGCTGCAAATCTGGTAATTAAAGGAGGAATAACTCATGCAGGTTCAGGTACATTCAATGCTGATGCTGCAACATTCAGTACAAATCCTCAGACAATAACATTAAGTTCATCAGGTAATATAAACTTTGGCGCTGCAAGCGGTTCTGTAAGTGTCGGACAAAATTTGACCATAATAGGCTCAGCCACCGGTGTCTTTCAATATCAGGGAGGGACATTTACTATCGCATCAAATATGAAGGTGACAAATCAAACCGCTTTGCCTTCGTTTGTAAATTTTGATGGCACTCTTGACGGCGGTAATGCATCATCAACGTGGTTTAATGATGTGGGTTCTTATTTAACATATAGTAGTATTACAAAGCCATTCAGCACAGCAGGAACTTTTACAGCAAATGCAAACGGAAATACAGTTGAGTACGATGGTACTAGTTCTCAAACTATTCCGGCAATTAATTATTATAATCTTACCATAAGTCAGGCAAGGGGCTCAAATAATGTGACATTTCCAAATGGCGGGACAATTGGGGTTGCAGGCAATTTCAGTACAACAGCTACAGCAGTTAATTATATAGTTACCGGCAGTACGGTTAACTATAATGGAACTGTTGCACAAAATGTAGCTCCTATTACATATAACAATCTTACTTATTCAGGTTCAGGTACAGGAAATCTTGCAGGGCCAGCAACTATAGGTGGAACATTTACAATATCAAACGGAACATTTGCCTGCGGAAACTTTGATCTGACCCTTAACGGAACAGTAACTTATACGGCAGGAATATTTACTACCGGAACAAATACTGTAACTTATGGAGCCACTGTAGCACAGGATATAATACCATGTATATATAGCAGTCTTACAAAATCAGGAGCTGCCGGAACTGCAACATTAAAAGGCACTACAACTGTAGGAGGAACATTTACAATATCAAGCGGTACATTTGCCTGCGGAAATTTTGACCTGAATTTAAACAACACAGTAACTTATATTGGTGGAACATTTACCACCGGTACTAACACTGTAACTTATGGAGCTACTGTAGCACAGGATATAATTTCTGCAACATATAACAATCTTACAAAATCAGGAGCCGGTGGAACAGCAACATTAAAAGGCCCTACTACCGTAAACGGCACATTTACATTAGCCGGTGGAACATTTGCCTGCGGAAATTTTGATTTAACATTAAATAATGCTGTGTCTTATACTGCCGGTACATTTTCTGTCGGCACGAATACTGTTACTTATGGTGCAACTTCAGCTCAGGACATAATTACTGGTACTTACAGTAATCTTACTAAATCAGGGGCAGGAGGTACAGCTACATTAAAAGGTAATTCAACTATAGGTGGAACCTTTAATGTTGCATCAGGAACTTTCGATTGCGGAAACTTTGACCTTAATCTTAACGGTCCGGTTACTACTCCTTTAGGCGGAATATTTACAGTAGGTACCAATACCGTTACTTATGGAAGTGCAGGTAATCAGGATATTATTCCTGTAACTTATAATAATCTGAGCAGAACAAACGGAGGGTCTGCAAACCTTATAGCTGCAACTACTATTAATAAAATATTAAATTTTGGTGCAAATGGTGGCTTTATAATCCTTAATGATTATAATCTGACATTGGCGTCACCGGATTCAACAATAGTGACAGGAACACCTTCCAATACGGCAATGGTAGTAGTGAACGGACTTGGATATTTATATAAAAATATCGGTGTAGTTACAGCTCCGGCGACTACTTCATTTACTTATCCTATTGGTGATATAACCGGAACAAATGATTATTCACCTTTAACATTACACTTTACAGATTATTCATCTGCAACAGTGAACATCGGCGTAGGCGTTTATAATACTCCTGATCCGTCTCTGACCGGTACGGAAACGGACTATCTGAAAAGATACTGGCATTTTGTTAAGTCAGCCGGTACTTTATCTAATTATACATATACTGCAGATTTTCAATATGTAAATTCTGATATTGTAGGTAATGAATCCAATTTAAGATTAAGTCGGTATGACGGTTCTTCCTGGAGTGATTATACATTGACTAGTCAGGTAAAACCGGGGCATATTCTTTCAATAAATTCATCATTTTTTAAAGCGGTAGATCCTATTGTTAATAATGATTTTACCGGCAGACATGTCGTACCTACTATATATTATAAAACCATAAACTCCGGAGATTGGACTGATCCTTCGATATGGTATACATCTCCGGATATGATTACATGGTCTCCTGCTACTGATTTCCCTACTGATTTTAATTCAATGGGTATAGATATCTGTACCGGTCATACTGTTACCGTTTCAGGAGATATTTCTGTTGACAGAGTAGATAGCGTAAATGGAACATTAATAATAAATTCAGGAGTAAATTTCAAATTATCAAATGCCGCTAATCCTGATATGATATTAGCAGGAACAATAAACAATAATGGTGTTTTTAATAATACCGGAATAATTAATGTACTTTCCGGAGCGACTTATAATCATTATAGTGATGGTGGAGTTATTCCAACAGCGACATGGGATCCCACATCGAATTGTAATATTTATTCAGGTGCAACAAGTGCAAGCGGATTAGGACAGTCATTTGGTAATTTTACCTATGACGGTGGGGCAGGTAATATTTTATCTCTTGATGGTAATATGACGGTTGCCGGAAACATGGCTATAAGCTCAGGGACAGTAAGCCAGGGCAATTTTAATATTAATCTTACCGGTAGTCTTAGTGGAGCAACAGGAACTCTTACTCAGGGAACAGGGGCAATGACAATAGGTGGGGATAATACAATAGGAACATATACATGTGGTTCAGGAAAAATGGATTATAACGGTGTAACACAAAAGGTAAAAGGGTGTACATACAATAAACTTAGTATTTCAGGTAGTGGATCAAAAACATTACAGGCTGCAGCGATAATAAATGCAAAATTTACATTGAATGGGGGAACTTCATTTAAATGCAGTACATATAATATCAC